>NZ_JBSHDN010000042.1:0-40109 GCF_053616335.1 Nocardiopsis sp. NPDC055824 | reverse complement strand
GCCCGGAGCCGCAGGCCTCCGGGCCGCGCCGGTCCATGGGGAGTCCACGGGTTACTTGGGCCAGTAGAAGACCTCGGCGGTGGCCGACGTGACCTGCGCGCTCGCGTCCCCGAACTGCGCGACCCGCACCCGCACACGCCTGCCCTTGGCGAGGTTGCCCTTCCAGGCGTAGGTGAAGTGCCCGTTCCCCGCAGCCTGCACCGGACTCTCGATGGGGCGGTTGCGGGCCACCTTCCAGCCGCCGCTGCCGTCGGACTCGTACTCCGTGGCGCGCAGCTGCACCTCGGTCCCCGAGGCCAGCCCCTGGAGGGTGACGCCCACGGAGAGGTCGTAGAGCGCCCCGTCCGGCTCGTCCGGTCCCACGAGGGCGTACAGGTCGCCCCGGTGGCCGTCGTGTCGGCGGTCGAACTTGAGGCTGGCCCACGTGCCGGGTGTCAGCTCCTGTGCGTCGTCCTTCTCGAACCTGCGATGTCTGGGCACGTCATCTCCCTCGGTTTCGTCGGGCTTCTTGGCGAAGGTTCCGTCCTTGACGAGCTTGTAGGCCCTGTCCCCGGGACACGAGGTGGAGATGAAGTCGCGGTGGCCGAGCACCTTGCCGGAGATGGAGGTGTCCGGTTCCATCAGCCACTGGCGCAGCTGGCGGACGGCGTTGATCTGCTCGGGCGTGACGGGGTCCTTCGGGCCCGTGGCCAGGGTCACCGAGTAGTGGGAGGTGTTGCCCCCGGGCTGCGCGGCCTGGGTGCGGTACAGACCGCGGCCTTCCAGGACATATCCGTGCGCACACGCCATGAACGAGTTCCCGGTGAAGTACACCGTGCCCGCCCGTCGGGCGAGCCAGGTACCGTTCGGCGTGGTCGGGCACCAGATGCGACCGTCGTAGGGTTCCTTCGTGATGGAGAAGGCCGACTTCCGCGTTTGCGCGGCCTTGGGCGCGAAGTGGGTCTTGCGCCTCAGTTCGACCTTCCACATGTCGTACTTCGTCGACGGCGTCGGCGGGCGCCTTCGCAACGACGTCGCATATCCCGCCAGGATCACGGCGAACTGGAAGGCCTCCGCCGCCTCCCGGCTCTTCTGGCTGAGGGCCTGTGCGTCGACGGTTCGGCTGTTGTGGCCGTCGGCCAGCAGGGAGGCCTCGATGAACAGGCCGAGCTGAGCCCGTGTGAGGGACCGGAGAAATCCGTATCCGGGAACACGTCCGGGCGCGTGGTCGAGAAGCACCCGACCCGCGTCCACCGAGAGATGGAACTCCACGAGGTGCCGGTTGACTGCTTCCCGCCACCGGGGGACCCCGTCCGCAGCAGTCCCGGAGCGGGGGAAGCCGTCACACGCGGGGCCGAAGAGAGCATGCAGCGCTCCCCTGATCCTGGCCACGTTCTCCGGGTTCTTCTGCTCGGACTGGTAGATGACCACGCCCGTGCTGGGAACGCGGCTCCGGCTCTGCGGCTCGATGTGCCCTTCGGTCCAGAACCACGCCACCAGTTCCACCAGGGCGTCCGACCACTTGGGCTCGGTCGGGAGAGTGACGCACGGAGCGGACAGGGGGATGCGGTCCGCGTACTTCAGGGTCCCGGTGGTCGCCCAGACGCGTTCGCGTCCCTGCTGCGTGCGCTCCGCACGCCCTGTCGCCGCCCATCGACCATCGGCCGACTTCTGGCGTTGCGTCCCTGTGCGGCGATAGAACCGCTCAACAGGCCACCGGTGCTGGGCTGTGGTCAGGGAGGAGTGGCTGTGCCCCTCCATCCTGATCAGCTCGCGCGGTACCGCGGGGAAGACGTTCAGCGCCAGCAGCGGCTGCCACTGGGACATGCCCGTCTCATGGTCGAGGGTGAGGACCACATCGCCTTCGGCGATCTCGTGGAATGTCTTCCAGCCCTCTTCTGTGAAGATCTCCGTCTTTTCGTCGACGCAGTATCCGATGTCGGCCCAGCCGCGGGAGGGGCCGGTGTGGAACTTGCGGGTGTTGCGCCAGTATGTGACACACGCCTCGTGCTTCTTGTCGGCGAGGCCCTGGTCGGCGCTGTCGTAGTGGATGACCAGTCCGGATCGGGGGTTGGCCCTCTCGGCGGGGGAGGATCCCCAGCCGAGGTCGGACCGGGACACGTACTTGCTCGGTCGAGGCATGCACCCCATTGTTGCAAGCCGACACTCCGAAGGGTAGTGAAACGATGACATCGGGTTGAAATCGGCTTACCTGGAACGCCAGGTGTGGCGCTGTCCGCCCCATGGGCCCCACCTGCGACACGATGGTGGCCGATCGACCCCTCTGGAGGTAGCCGGTGCACTCAGCACACACCGTCAGCGTCGTCCGCGAAGCCGAGCGCGCACTCATGGCGCGCGTTCCCGAGGGGGCCCTGATGCGCCGGGCCGCGGCCGGGCTCGCGGCCGAGTGCGCCGGGCTCCTGCCCCGGGTCTACGGGGCGGGGGTGGTGCTCCTGGTCGGCGGCGGCGACAACGGGGGCGACGCCCTGTACGCGGGCGCGCTCCTCGCCTCGCGGGGCGCGTCGGTGCGCGCGCTGGCGGCCGGGCGGACCGTCCACGAGGGCGGCGCCGACGCCCTGCGCGCCGCGGGCGGGCGGATCCTGCCGTTCGCGGGCGGCGCGGCCGAGGAGGCCGCCCTGTTCGACGCCGACCTGGTCGTCGACGGGCTCGTCGGCATCGGCGGGCGCGGCGGACTGCGCGAGCCGCACGCCGCCCTGGCGGTGCTCGCCTCGAACGCCCCCGCCCGGGTGGTCGCCGTCGACGTGCCCAGCGGGGTGGACGCGGACACGGGGGAGGTGGCCGGGCCCGCGGTCCGGGCGGACACCACCGTCACGTTCGGCACCCACAAGCCGGGCCTGTTCGTCGACCCCGGGGCGGAGCGGGCGGGCCGCGTCCGGCTGGTGGACATCGGGCTGGGGCCGGAGCTGTCCGGTCCCGCGCTGGTCCGTCCACAGGCTGTGGACATCGCCGCGCTCCTCCCGGCCCCCGGCGCGGAGCAGGACAAGTACCGGCGGGGCGTCCTCGGCGTCCGCGCCGGCTCCGACCCCTACCGGGGCGCGGCGGTCCTGTGCGTGGGCGGCGCGCTGCGCACCGGCGTCGGGATGGTCCGCTTCGGCGGGGGGAGGGGCGTGGCCGACCAGGTGATCGGCCGCTGGCCGGAGGCCGTCGCCGACCTCCGCGACCCGCAGAGCAGCACCGACCTGTCCCCGGGCCGGGTGGCCGCCGTGGTCATCGGCCCCGGGCGCGGCACCCACCCGGCCAACGCCGACGAGCTCAGGGCGGTCCTGGACAGCGAGGTCCCGGTGCTGGTCGACGCGGACGGGCTGACCCTGCTCACCGGGGGCGGGGGCGGTCCGCTCTCCGCGCTGCTCCGCGAACGGGCGCCGCAGACGCTCCTGACCCCGCACGCGGGCGAGCTCTCACGGCTGCTCGACGTGGACCGGGTCGACGTGGAGGCCCGCCGCCTGGAGCACGCGGCGCGCGCCGCCGACCGGTTCGGTTGCACGGTTCTTCTCAAGGGCTCCACCACCGTGATCGCGCACCCGGGCGCCCCCGCGGTCGCCAACCCGACGGGGACGCCGCTGCTGGCCACCGCGGGGACCGGTGACGTGCTGTCGGGGGCGGTCGGCGCGCTCATGGCGTCCGGACTGCCCGCGCGCGAGGCCGCGACGTGCGGCGCCTACCTGCACGGACGCGCCGCCTCGCTGGCCCGCGGCGGTGCGCCGATCAGCGCGTCCGACCTGCTGGACGCGCTACCGCTCGCGGTGGCCGAGGTCGCCCGGGGCCGCGCCGTGTGACGGGGCCCGCCGGGTCGGCCCGGCCGCCCCGGCGGGTCAGCCGTCCGCCGAGCGGGCGGCGTCGAGGCCGCGCTGCACGATGTCGGTGATGAAGTAGTCGCCGGGGTCGCGTTCGTCGCGCAGCCGGTGCACGAGGGAGTCGTCCACCCACAGGTGCTCGGTGTGCTTGTCGGGCTCCAGTCGCGGCGCCGACAGGTCGCCCTCGACCCGCACCAGGTAGTCGACCTCGTGCCGGGTGACGCCGTCGCCGGGGTCCCAGTCGAGCCGGTACAGCTCCGCGAGCACGCCGACGAGCCGCCAGCCGGTCTCCTCCTCGACCTCGCGGGCCAGGCCCTCGAGCATGGTCTCGCCCTGCTCGACGTGTCCGCCGACGATGTCCCAGCAGTGCGGGAACACCTTGCGGGTCGCGGACCGGCGCTGCGCGAAGACGCGTCCCCGGCCGTCGGCGATGACCGCGCCCGCCACGTGGGTCCTCCCGTCGGCGGTGTCGGGGAACTCGATCCCCGGGGCCACCGCCACGCCCTGCCCGGCCGTCGGCCCCGACCCGCCGGTGCCCGTGCCCCGTCCGTCGGCGCCCGCGCCGCCGCCACCGCTCATGCGTCCTCCTCCTGGTCCGCCGGCGACAAGCCTACGTCGCGGTCGCGGCGCGGCAGGCGCAGGGTGAGGAGCCTGGCCCGCGGCGCCAGTTCGCCGGCGAGCTCGAAGACCGCCTCGGTGCGGGTGCGGTCCTCGTCCAGGACGGAGAACAGGTTGACCCCCAGGTAGAACGTGATCGCCCCGTAGGCGACCTCGCGCGCGGGCAGCAGCCTTCCGAGGGCCGATCCGCCCAGGACGCGGTTCCACTCGTGCTCGATGAACGCGATCCACGGCTCCGCGCGGTCGCGGATCTCCGTGCGGAGCTCGGGCTTGGTGACGGCGGCGGCCACGAGTTCGGAGAACTCGGTGATGTAGCCGCGTTCGAGGTCGGTGCGGTAGATGAGCAGGGCAGCCTCCACGAGCTCCTCCAGGCTCTTCGCGCGCCCGGCGATCTCCCGGTACATGGCCATGCGCTCGGCGCTCGACCGGTCCAGCGCCGCGAGCAGCAGCTGGTCGACCCCGCCGAAGTGGTAGAAGACCAGCGCCGAGTTGGCCTCGGCGCGCGTGGCGATGGCGCGGGCGGACGCCCCGGAGTACCCCTCCTCCCGCAGCACCGCGCAGGCCGCGTCGAGCAGCCTCTCCTTGGTCTCCTCGCTGGTCCGCCGTCCGCCGCCGCTCCTGGCCATGGTCCTCCTCGCGTAGCCCCCTTGCCGGTCGGGGTGTGTTCATCATACGGTTTAATCAAGTGATTAAACCAAGTGCTTTAACCGCTTGATGAAGGGTGCCCCCATGTCCCGAAGCGACGAGCCCGAACCCTTTCCGGCCCACGTCCCCACCCGCGCCCGCTGGACGCTCGCCGCGCTCCTGCTCGCGGCCTTCGCCGGCCTGCTGGCCCTGCGGGCCAACCACTGGGGAGGCCTCGACCAGACGGCGCTGTTCTACGTGGGCCTCCCCGCGGTGATCGCCCTGATCGTCGTGTTCACCGTGCGGGCGCGGAGCGCCACGGGCATCGCGATGGCCGTCACCACCGTCGGCCTCGCGCTGGCGGCGGCCCTGCTCGGCGAGGGCACGGTGTGCCTGGTCATCGCCGCGCCCCTGCTCTACGGCATCGCCGCACTCGTGGCCTGGACGGCGGAGGCCTTCCGGGCCGGCGGCAGGGGCGGACGCCACGCCCTGCTGGGCGTACCGGTCCTCTTCGTCCTCGCCCTGGAGGGCGTCGCCGGGACGAGCCTCCTCCCCCGGGCGGACCAGGGCGAGGGGTCGGTGCTGATCGACGCGGAACCGGAGCGGGTCGCCGCCGCGCTGGCCGCCCCGCCCGGCTACGCGGTCCCCGACGCCCTCTTCCTGCGCGCCGTGCCCTTCCCCCACCCCGTCCGGGCGGCCGGGGAGGGCCTGGAGCCCGGGGACGCCCGCGTCGTCGACTTCACCCCGAGGCGCACCCTCCGGATCGGCTCCGAGCCCACCCCCCGCGACATGGAGCTGGAGGTCGCGGAGAGCGAGTGGGACGGCGACGGCGGCCGCGTGGTCTTCGACGTGGTCCGGGACACGGCGTTCGCGAACTGGATGGACATGCGCCGGGCGGAGGCCGTCTGGGAGAGGGAGGGCGGCGGCACCCGCCTCACCTGGACCGTCGAGTACGAGCGCACCTACGAGCCCTCCTGGTACTTCGGGCCGATCCAGTCGTACACGACCGACCTGGCCGCCGAGTACCTCGCGACGACCTTCCGGGACGCGGTCGCGGGGGCCGGGGAGTGACGGCCGCGGAGGTTCCCGCGGCCCTGGTCCGGGGCGTCGGACTGTTCGTCCCGCTGCTGCTCCTGGCCGCTTTGTGCGCGTGGCGCGCGCCCCGGCCGCGCGAGGTCGCGTCGATGATCGTCGCGGGGGCGTGGGCCCTGCTCACCCTCGTCCCGCTCAACCTGTACGCGGTGCACGCGGGCTGGTGGACCTTCCACGCCGAGGGCGCCGTGTGGCGCGGGATGCCCGTCGACCTGCTGATCGCCTGGGCGGTCCTGTGGGGCGCCCTGCCCGCGCTGATGCTCCGCTTCCTCCCGGTCCCCCTGCTCACCGGCCTGCTCGTGTGGGTCGACGTGATCGTCATGCCGCTCGCCGAACCCGTGGTGGTCCTCGGGCCCCTCTGGCTCCTCGGCGAGTTCGCGGGGTCGGCGCTGTGCCTGATCCCCGCGCTGATGCTGGCCCACTGGACCCGGCGCGGGCAGCTGGTCCGGGCCCGGACGTGGGCGCAGGCCGTCCTGGCCTTCGGGCTCATGGTGGGCCTGCCGCTGTACGCGCTGGACGCCGTCCCCGGCCCGGGGGAGGCGCTGCTCGGCGCCCAGGTCCTCGCGGCGGCGTGCCTGCCGGGCCTGGCCGCGGCCCGCGAGTTCGCGCAGGTGGGCCGCGGCACCCCGCTGCCCTACGAC
Source organism: Nocardiopsis sp. NPDC055824 (assembly GCF_053616335.1). Classification (NCBI taxonomy): domain Bacteria; kingdom Bacillati; phylum Actinomycetota; class Actinomycetes; order Streptosporangiales; family Nocardiopsidaceae; genus Nocardiopsis; species Nocardiopsis sp. NPDC055824. Next base: position 33,340 of record NZ_JBSHDN010000042.1, on the reverse strand, counting down.
CCGCCGTCGCGCCTGGTCGCCAGCGGCCCCTACGCCTACGTGCGCAACCCCATGCAGGCCACCATTGCCGCCGTCTACCTGGTGCTCGTGCCGGTGACGGGGGACCTCCGGCTGCTGGTCGGCGCCCTGGTCGCGTTCGCCTACGGAGCGGGATTCGCGTCCTGGCACGAGGGCGGGCAGCTGCGCCGGGCCTTCGGGAGCGACTGGGAGGACTACCGCGAGGGCGTGCGACCCTGGCTGCCCCGGTGGCGGCCGTGGCCCGGCCGGACCCCGGGGACCCTCTACGTGGCGGCCGACTGCTCCATGTGCACCGGCCTCGGCGGCTGGATCGCGGCCCGGGCGCCCGTGGCCCTGGAACTGCGCCCGGCGGCGGAACACCCCGAGGTCCTGTACCGCCTCACCTACGAGACGCCCGACGGGCTCCGCCGGAGCGGGGTGGCGGCGCTGGCGCGTGCCCTGGACCACCTCCACCTGGGGTGGGCGTTCGCCGGCTGGGCCCTCGACCTGCCCCTCCTCCGCCACGTCGGGCAGCTGTGCGCCGACGCCTTCGGCGCCGGGCCCCGTGCGTCCCGCGACGTCCGCGGCGCACCGGGCGCACGGCCGAGGGAGGGCCTCCCCTCCGGCGGCGGACGGTGACGGCAGGCGCCCGGAGGCCCCCCCGGGCCCGGCGGCGCCACCGCGCCCTCCCGGTCGGGCGGCGGCCCCGGGCGCCGGGGGAGGCGCGGCGCGGGCCCGCCGCATGACATCACGGCCACAATGCCGCAGAGCGCCTCTTCCGCCGCCGCCCCGCGCCGTTATGCTCGGTCGGGCCGTTCCGTCCGCCAAGGGGCGGGACCGGCCCCCGTATCCGCCCCCCGCACGGCACGAGGACGTCGATGGAAGAACAGGCCATGCTCGCGCGGGACCTCGTCCTTCGTGTCTGTGCCGGAGCGACCGAGCTCGACCCCCAGTGGATCAGGGTCGACGGCAAGGTCACCACGCCCTTCCTCGTGCCCCGGGACCGCAACCTCATCCGCGCGATCGTCTCGGCGGGGCGCGCCATGGGCGTCGACCGGCTCCTGGTGTGCCGGACCCGGCCCGAGTTCTCGTACGACCCCGTCACCGAGGTCCCCCTCGACACCGACACCCTCATCGACCTCATCCGGGGCTGGGGGCCCACCCCCACCGACTTCCTCGTCTGCGTCGAGGACTTCTCCGCCGCCGTCCTGGTCACCGCCGACGAGCTCACGGTCGCGGCCGGGCCCGCCGACTTCGTCCGCGAACTCGTCGGCGCCGACATCCCCCAGGCGCGCGTCCACTTCGGCAACAGGGCCCGCGTCGAGGGCGGGCCCGTCCTCACCCGCGCCGCCCTGCTCTACAACTGCGCCGACACCGGCGCCAGGCACGCCAGGAGCCCGCGCGGTCCCGGACCCGACCTGCCCGAACGCCTCGCCCGCCGGGGCGACCGCCTCCGGGAACGCTCGCCGCGCGCCGTCGGCGCGCTGCGCGCCCTGCGCGGGGCCTGGGGTTGGCTGGCGGTCGTCGCGCTGCTGGTCGCGCCCCTGTTCGTCCCCAGCCTCGACACGGCCCTCCCCGCACTGGCCGCGGCCTTCGTGCTGCTGTTCCAGCTGGCCTGGCCCGCGCGGTCGCGCACCGTCTCCTTCGCGACCCTGCTGCGGGTGGCCGCCCTCGGCGCGCTCCTGCTGTGGCCGCTCGCCCTCGCCGAGGCGGCCGTCGTCGGGCTCCTGGGCGTCGACCCGTACGGGGTCGTCGGCTACACCTATGTCGCGGTGGCCGTGGAGGAGGCCGGCAAGCTCGCGCCGCTCCTCCTCCTCGGCCTGGTGGCCCGGCGGCGGATGCGCCGCCTGGCCGCCGTCGACTTCCTGCTGCTGGCCGCGGCGTCCGGCGCCGGCTTCCAGCTCGCCGAGCACCTGCTCACCGGTGTCTCCACCGGGGGCGGCGACCGGCCCGGCGGCGGGGGGTTCCTCCTGCCGGGCGGGAGCACCGTCACCGACGCCTCCGGCGCGGTCCTCGCGGTCTTCTCCGGCCACGCCGTCACCACCGGCCTGGTCGGGGCGGCCCTCGGGCTCGCCGTCGTCGGCCGCCGCTACGGCGCGTGGCTGTGGCTGCTGCCGCCGGTCGCGTTCACCGCGGCGTTCCTGGAGCACCTCAACCTGAACGCCGTGCTGGCCAACGCGGCCCTCCACCCGGTGTCCGGTTTCGTGCACGGCCTGCTCGGCGGCGGGGTCCTCACCCCGTGGCTGCTGGTCGTCCTCCTCCTGTGCGCCGTGGCGATGGACTACCGGACGATCGGCACCGCGGCCGAGTCGACGCCGCCGCTTCCCGGCCGCCCCCCGCTGGCCGGGCTGCGCCGCAGGGCCCGCGGCAGGTCCGTGGCGATGAGGGTGCGCGTCCCCGCGGACATCGCGCCGCTGTTCCGGAGGCTGGCGCTGTCCTGGGTGGACCTGCCGGTCACGCTCGCCACGACGCTGTCCACGATCGTCCACGAGTTCGCGGTGTCCGCCATCGCCGCGCGGCGCGGCCCCGGGGCCCTCTGCGACACGTGGCGGTTCCTCCGCCGGCGCCGGGCGAACGCCATGGCGGAGGCCCGGTCCGCCGGCCGCCCCTGGCGGAGCCACCCCTCGCAGGAGGAGCTCACCCGGCAGGCGCGCTCACTGGCCCGGCGGCTGGGCCTGGCCGCCACCGGCGGTGTCACGGCGGCGACCGCCTCGTTCGCCGCCGCCGCGGTGTACGCCGCCGCGGCCCCCGGGGCGTCCGGGCCGGGCGGAGCCGCGGACCGGGACGCGCCGGCCTACGCGTTCGTGGCACTGGACCGGCTCCAGCTGTGGCTGGGCGGTCTGACGGGGGCGGAGACCGCGTGGGCCGCGCTCGTGCTGGTCGCGGCGCTCTCCCTGCTGGTCTCCGGCAACGGGGTCCCGCACGCTCACCCGCGCATGCGCGAGTTCCTGCGGGCGCCGACGGCGAACACGGGCGCGATCCTGGGCATGCTCGCCCCGGGCCAGGTCGGCTACGCGCTCCTCGGGCTGGCGGGGCTGCTCCTGCCCCGTCGGGTGGACCGCCTCCTGGTCCGCTGATCCTCCTAGAACCTGTAGGCGCCCCTGCGATGGCGGATGGAGTGGATCTCGATCGCGTCCTTGTCCGGTCGGATCCGGTAGACGATCCGGTAGGTGCCCCTCCGTGCCGAGTGCAGGCCGGCGAAGGGCTCGTCGAGGGGTTTTCCGGCCCGCCAGGGGTTCGTCCTCAAGGGCCCGTTGACGAACTCGTACGCCGCGGAGGCCACGGCCTCGGGAAGTTCCTCGGCGAGGGCACGCCTGGCAGGACCCAGGTAGACGCCCCTCATGCCCGGGGTTCCCTGCCCAGACGCGCCTTCATCAGATCGGCCATGTCCTCCTCGGTGGTGGACTCCTCGGACTCGACCGACTCGGCGGGGTCCCTCCTGGTCTCGGGGTCGGAGAGGATGCTCAGCGCCTCCATCAGGGAGTCGTACCGGGCCACGGACATCATGACGACCGCAGGGCGGCCGTTCTTCGTGAACGTGTAGTCGGCGTGTTCGTGCTGTGCGCGATCAGCGAGCTCGGCGATCCTGGCCTTGGCCTCGGTGACCGGAATGGTCTCCATACTGGTCATTTCGATGACCAGTTATGTCGGCGTCCGCGTACTCAGGGAACCGTGATGCCCGGGGCCGGCTCGAACGCGCGGACCGGCGGCACCGGGCCGGCGAACGGCTCCACCCTCACCCGCACCGTCTGCCCCGTGCACCCCTGGCTCAGCCGTGACGTCCCCACGTCCTCCGTCAGCGCGTTCGGGTTCCCGTGCGCGCACGTCACGCCCGGCGCCGACGGGTCGTACCAGGCGCCGGTGGACAGCTGCACCACGCCCGGCCGCAGCGCTTCGCTCACCACCACGCCCGCCAGGCACGACCCCCGGCCGCTCGACACCCGCACCACGTCGCCGTCGGCGACGCCGCACGCCCGTGCGTCCTCGGGGCCGATCCGCAGCGGCGAGCGCCCCCCGACCTTCTGCGACATGCTGTGCGCGCCCATGTCCTGCTGGCTGTGCAGCCTCCCGCTGGGCTGGTTCGCGAGCAGCACGAGCGGGAACCCGTCGTCCGCGCCGTCCACGGCCGGCCCCGGCAGCCACACCGGGTGCCCCGGGCAGTCCTCGTACCCGAACGACGCGATCGTCTCCGAGAACAGCTCGATCCGCCCGCTCGGCGTCCGCAGGGGCCTGCCCTCCGGGTCGGCCCGGAACTCGCCCAGGAGCGCCTCGTCCTCCACCCGGCCGGGCATCTCCACCCGCCCGCGCTCCCAGAACTCCTCGAACCCCGGCACCTCCGCGCCGTGCCTGGCCACCAGGGACCGCCACCGCTCGTAGACCGACCTCATCCACTGGGCGCTGGTCCGCCCCTCCGTGAACTCCTCGCGCAGCCCGAGCCGCCCGGCCAGGTCGGCGTACGTGTCGTACTCGTCGCGCGCCTGCCCGTGGGGGGACACCGCCCGCGGCATGGCCCGCACGCTCAGGTCGCCCTTGCTGGCCGTCAGGTCGTCGCGTTCCAGCACCGTCGTCGAAGGGATGACGATGTCGGCGTGCCGGGCCGTCGCCGTCCAGTGCGTCTCGTGGACCACCACCGTCTCCGGCCTGCCGAACGCCCTGGTCAGCCGCTCCAGGTCCTGGTGGTGGTGGAACGGGTTGCCGCCCGCCCAGTACACCAGCCGCACGTCCGGGTACCGGCGCTCCTCGCCGTCGAAGTCGTACCGACCGCCCGGCTCCAGCAGCATGTCGGCGATCCGCGCCACCGGGATCGACGAGTCGACGGGGTTGGCGCCCTGCGGCATCCTGGGCAGGCCCATCGGGGTCGAACCGCCCCCGTAGTTGCCCATCGACCCGTACCCCGACGCGAAACCCGCTCCCGGCAGTCCCACCTGTCCCAGGCAGCATGCCAGCGCCAGACCGGCCCACAGCGGCTGCTCGCCGTACCGGGCGCGCTGCACCGACCAGCCCACGTTGACGAGCGTGCGCTTCTCCGCCATGCGCCGTGCCAGCGTCCGAAGCTCGCCGGCCGGGACCCCGCTGATCCGCTCGGCCCACTCGGGCGAGCGCTCCACCCCGGGCCGGTCGCCGCGCTCGTCGCGTTCCCCCAGCACGTAGGAGCGCAGCACGTCCGCGCCGACCGTGTACCGGTCCAGGAAGCGGGTGTCGGCCAGCCCCTCCGTGAACAGGACGTGCATCAGGGCGAGCATCACCGCCGTGTCGGCGCCCGGCGGGATCGACACCCATTCGGCCTTGACGTCCTCGGGGGTGTCGTCGAACAGCGGCGACACCGACACGAACTCCACCCCCGCCTCCGAGGCGGCCCGCATCTCCGGACCGGCGGTCTGGGCCGCCCGGCCCCCCGAGGTCGTCCACGTGTTGGACAGCCGCAGCCCGCCGAAGGTCACCAGCAGCTCGGTGTGCTCGCGGATCTGCGTCCACGCCGGCGCGCGGTGCAGCAGCCGGTTCGCGGCGGGGGTGCCGATGATCCTGGGGAACAGCACCTCGACGGCGCCGTGGCTGTAGGTGGCGACCGACCGCGTGTACCCGCCGATCGTGTTGAGGAAGCGGTGCAGCTGGCTCTGCGCGTGGTGGACGCGCCCGGCGCTGCCCCACCCGTACGAACCGCCGAAGATCGCCGCGTTGCCGTGCTCCGTGCGCACCCGGTCGAGCTCCGCCGCCAGCAGGTCCAGGACCGTGGCCCATTCGACCTCGACGTAGTCGTCGTCCGGGGCGCCGCGGCGCGGGTCGGGGCCCGGGCCGCGCTCCAGCCACCGGCGGCGCACCGCGGGACGGGCCACCCGGGACGCGTGGTGCTGGGCCGCGAGGGTGTTGGCCATCACGGGGGAGGGCGCCGGGTCGTCGGGGTCGGGGCGGACGCCGACGACCCGGTCGTTCTCGACGACCACCTGGTAGCTGCCCCAGTGGGCACTCGTCGGACGCAGCGTGGCGGACATGGTCACTCTCCCTCGGTCACTCCGGCCCCACCGGGGGACCCGTCTCTCACTCTACGCACGCGCAGGTGGGATGATGGGCCCCGCGACCCGTGGACGGCGGCGCCGGGAGCGGCTCCGCCGCGGGGGCGCGCACACAGGCACGGTCGAGCGGAACAGGGACGGCGATGGGCGAACTCAGGTCGCGGCGGTCGGTACTCGCGGTCCCGGGGTCCAACCCCAGGTTCGTGGACAAGGCGAGGGGCCTCGGCACCGACGCCTTCTTCCTGGACCTGGAGGACGCGGTCGCCCCCTCGGAGAAGGAGGACGCCCGCGGCACGGTCGTCCGCGCCCTCACCGAGGGCGGCTGGGACGGACGGGTCAGGTCGGTCCGCGTCAACGACACCACCACGGAGTGGGCCTACCGCGACGTCATCGCCGTCGTGGAGGGCGCCGGGGCCGACCTCGACTCGATCGTCCTCCCCAAGGTCACCGCGGCCCGCGACGTCGAGTGGCTCGACACCCTGCTCACCCAGATCGAGCGCGCCGTCGGCCTCCCGGTCGGCCGCATCGGCATCGAGGCGCAGATCGAGGACGCGCGCGGCCTCGTGAACGTCGACTCGATCGCCGCGTCCTCGCCCCGCCTGGAGTCCCTGGTCTACGGCCCCGCCGACTTCATGGCCTCCATCACCATGAAGAGCCTGGTCGTGGGCGAGCAGCCGCCCGGCTACGACACCGGCGACGCCTACCACTACGTGCTCATGCGCATCCTCACGGCCGCGCGCGCCAACGGCGTCCAGGCCATCGACGGCCCCTGCCTCCAGATCCGCGACGTGGACGCCCTCCGCCGCTCGGCCGGGCGCACCGCCGCCCTGGGCTACGACGGCAAGTGGGTCCTGCACCCGCTCCAGGTGGAGGCCGCCAACGAGGCCTTCTCCCCCTCCCAGGAGGACTACGACCACGCCGAGCTGGTCCTGGACGCCTACGCGCACGCCACGACCGTGGACCGCCGGGGCGCCGTCATGCTCGGCGAGGAGATGCTCGACGAGGCCTCCAGGAAGATGGCGCTCGTGGTCGCGGGCAAGGGCCGGGCGGCCGGGCTGGAGAGGACCCGCGCGTTCGTCCCCGGGTCCTGACCGGCGGAAGCTCTGACACGCGCCCCACCCGCCTCTTACCGCCTTCTCACCCGGATAGGGAACCATGGGCGCCATGGAAGCCACCGCCACGGTCCTGGTCGCCGACGACGACCGCGCGATCAGGGACTCACTGGAACGCGCCCTCCAACTGGAGGGCTACAGCGTCCGGACGGTCGCGGACGGGGTCCAGGCGCTCGCCGCGGTGCACGCCGACCCCGTCGACCTGCTCGTCCTCGACGTGATGATGCCCGGCGTGGACGGGCTGGGGGTGGCCAGGGTGCTGCGGGCCGAGCACGACCGCACGCCCATCCTCATGCTCACCGCCCGCGTGGAGACGCCCGACCGGGTGGCGGGGCTGGACGCGGGGGCCGACGACTACCTCGCCAAGCCGTTCGAGCTGGACGAGCTCCTCGCCCGGCTGCGGGCCCTCCTGCGCAGGGCCGCGCCCGTTCCCGAGGACACCGCCGACGAGGGCCCCCTGCGGGCGGGGGAGCTGCGCCTGGACCCGCGCGCCCGCCGGGTGTGGCGCGGCGAACGCGAGATCGAGCTGTCCAAGACCGAGTTCGACCTCCTCGAGCTCCTCATCCGCAACACGGGGATCGTCCTGGACCACGCCACCATCTACGACCGCATCTGGGGCTACGACTTCGGTCCGGAGTCCAAGAACCTCGCCGTCTACATCAGCTACCTCCGCCGCAAGCTGGAGGACGGTGGCCCGCCGCTCATCCAGACCGTGCGCGGAGTCGGGTACACGCTCCGCCCGCAGGGGTGACGGGCGTGCGAACGCCCGCCGCCGACGGCCGCGGGGACGGCGCCGGTCCGGACGTGCCGGGCCCCGGGGCCGCCGGCGCCCACGCCGCCCTCCCTTGGCGCGGCGGCGTGGTGCTCAACCCGCGCGGCTGGCGGCTGGGAACCCGCTTCGCGGTCATCTTCGCGCTGGTGGCCACCGTGATCATCGCCCTGGTCGGCACCCTGGCCTACACCACCGCCGCCGCCCTCATCCGCGCCGACGTCAGGAACGGGTTCGAGAGCACCGTCGCCGACCTGTCCGACAAGCTCGTCGAGATCCACGGGCAGGAGGGCGGCGGGCCCTCCGCCGGCCCCATCCCGTTCCTGTCCAGCGACAACCTCCAGGTGCAGCTCCTCGGCCCCGACGGCCGCCGCACCGTCAGCGTCGAGGACCCCGCCGAGGTCGTCTTCTTCACCCCCTCCGACGCGGACATGGAACTGGCCGCGACGGCCAGGCCGGGCGTCGTCGACATGCGCGAGCAGTCCATCGAGGGGCAGGCCTACCGGATGGCCACGGTCTCCGTCGGCGACGGCGCCGGAGCCCTGCAGCTCCTCCAGCGGCTGTCGCCCACCGAGCTGATGCTCGACCGCCTCGCCACCCAGATCCTGTGGGTGGGCCTGCTCGTCGCCCTCTGCGCCGCGGCGGTGGGCTGGCTGGTCGGCCACCGCACCACCGGGCGCCTCGTCCGCCTCACCGACGCCGCGGAGTACGTCAGCTCCACGGGCCGCCTCGACCCCGTCGGTCCCGGCGACGCGCACGAGGAGGGCAACCACGACGAGGTCGACCGCCTCGGCAGCGCCTTCAACGCGATGCTCGCCCGCCTGGCCAGGTCCAAGGAGGAGCAGCGCCGACTCGTCCAGGACGCCGCGCACGAGCTCCGCACCCCGCTCACCAGCCTCTACACCAACGTCCAGGTGCTGGGGAGGGTGGACCGGCTCAGCCCCGAGGCGCGGGAGAGCCTCATCGACGACCTGCGCGGGGAGACCCGCGAGCTCACCGCGCTCGTCAACGAGCTGGTCGGACTCGCCACCGGCGACCACGAGGACGAGGCGATGCGCGCGGTCCCCCTGAGGGAGGTCGTCGACAGGGTCGCCGAGCGCACCCGCAGGCGCACCGGGCGGGACATCGTCGTGGACGCCGACGACAGCGTGGTGTGGGGGCGCCCCGGCTCCCTGGAGCGGGCCGTCGCCAATCCGGTGGAGAACTCCGCCAAGTTCGACCCCGACGGCACCGCGCCCATCGAGATCCGCGTCCGGGCGGGCGCGGTCGAGGTACTGGACCGCGGCCCCGGCATCGACCCGGAGGAGCTGGGCCGCGTCTTCGAGCGCTTCTACCGCGCCACCGTCGCCCGGGGCCTGCCCGGCTCCGGGCTCGGACTGTCCATGGTGAAGGAGATCGCCCAGGCCCATGGCGGCCGGGTGTTCGCCCGCAACCGCGAGGGGGGCGGCGCCGCCATCGGGTTCCAGCTGCCGGAGCACAGGCCCGGGGGGCCGGAGGCTCCGCCGGGCTGAGGGTGCGGGGCCTGCCGGGGCGCCGCCTCCCGCGGGCGGACCGGGAGCGGGACGGCGGGGTCCCGGGCCCGTGTCCCGGGGGCGCCGCTCCGCGGTGGGCGGTCCCGCGTGGCCGCGCCGGTCCGGGCCCCTCCTCCGGGGCGGGTGGTTCGGCGCCGCCGTCAGCCGCTCAGGACGGCCCCGGCCGCGGTGGACGCCGGGACCGCCGTTCCCTCCGCTGCCTCCAGGTAGATCCGCTCGAACCGCTCCAGGGAGTCCTCCAACCGGTGCCGCGAGGCCATCGCCCGGCTGTGCTCGCCCATCCTCAGGCGCCCGCCCTCGTCCGCGACCACGTCCTCGATCCTCGCGGCCAGCTCCTCAGGGCTGCCCGGCCGGTACAGGTACCCGTTGCGGCCCTCCTCCACCAGGTGCGGCAGCGCCATGGCGTCCGCCGCCACCACCGGCAGGCCGCTCGCCATCGCCTCCAGGGTCGCGATGCTCTGGAGTTCGGCGACGCCCGCGATCGCGAACACGTCCGCGCACCGGTACACGTCGGGCAGGTCCTCCTGCGACACGAAACCCAGGAACACCACCCGGTCCGCCACGCCCTCGGCCACGGCCAGCTCCTCCAGGCTCCGCCGGTACGCGCCGTGCCCGGCCAGCAGCAACTGGGCTGAGGCCGTCCGCGCCGTCGCCCGCACCAGCTCCTCGGCGCGCTTCTCCTCGTCCAGCCGGCCCACGAACAGCACCGTCGTCCGGTCGGGGACGCCCAGCCGCGCGCGCAGCCGCCGCTTGGTCGCCGCCCCGCCGTCCAGGGGGCTGAACCCGGCCAGGTCGACCCCGCAGGACACCGGCTCGACCGGCTTGGCGAACCCCTGCTCCCGCAGCAGCCCGGCCGCCGCGGGCGTCGGGGTCGTCACGTGTTCCGTCCGGGACAGCACGGCGCCCAGGTCCCACCAGGCGATCCGGGCGGCGTACGGGCGCAGCGGCCCGGGGACGCGCACGTAGTCGAAGAGGTTCTCCGGCATGAAGTGGTTGGTCGCGACCACGGGGACGCCCCTGGCGCGGGCCGCCGCGGCCAGCATCCGGCCGACGAGGAAGTGGTTCTGGATGTGCACCGCGTCCGGCTCCAGCCGGTCCAGCAGCAGGTCCAGGTGCCCGCGCACCCCCAGGGGGACCGCGAGGCGCACGCTGTCGTGGACGAGGGAGGACATCGAGCGGAGCCTGTGCTCGACCACCCCGTCCCGTTCGACCGTGCGGGGCGAGCCCTCCGGGGAGGGGCACACGACGTGCACCCGGGCGCCGCGCCCGGCCAGGCCGCGGGCGAGGCGCTCGGTGAAGTAGGCGGCGCCGTTCACGTCCGGGGGGTAGGTGTCGGTGCCGATCAGCACCCGGGGCCGGCGCTCCGGGCCGCCGGCCGGCCGGGGAGGGGGCGCCGTCGTGGGGGAGGCTGAAGCGAAGGACGTGGACATGGACCGGATCTCCTGGCTGTCGGGTCGCCGCGTACGCACGAGTGTGACCCACCCGCGTTGACCGTCGCCGACCTTCCGGTGACGGAGGGGCGACCGCTCAGGTAGCACACGGCGCAGAGAAGGATACTCTGCGTGTTCACCCGTGTGCGCAAGCGCACCGTGATGTGGCCGATCGGTGATCTCCGCCGGACCCGGGAGGGCGGGGCCCGGGGACCCCGGGGGCCGGGGCGGTGGCCGCCCGCGGACGGCGCGGCGGGGCGGGGCGGGAACGGCGACGGGGCGGCCCCGGGCCGAGAGCCCGGGACCGCCCCGTGGAGAGGGACCGCGACCGCGTCCGGTCAGTTGCCCCCGTCCTGCTCCGCCTCGTTCTCGACGGACTCCGAACTCTGCTCGCCGAGTGTGACGGCCACGTCCTGGGGGGAGCCGCTGCCGCCGGACACCACCCCGAAGGTGACCTCCTCGCCCGGCTGCCGGGAGCGGATCTCGGCGATCAGCTGGTCCGGCGTCGTGACGGCCCGGCCGTCCACGGACACCACCACGTCGCCCGCCGACAGGCCGGCCTCGTCCGCGGCGCCGCCCTCGACCACCTCGACGACCTCGGCCCCGCCGCCGCGGCTGTTGGTGATGGTGGCCTCGATGGCCGGGTAGCTCGCGCTGCCGTCCTCGATCAGCTGCTCGGCGATGGGACGGGCCTGGTTGACCGGGATGGCGAAGCCCAGGCCCACGGAACCGCTGTCCTGGGAGATCCCCGCGATCGCGGTGTTGATGCCGATCACCTCGCCGGCCATGTTCACCAGCGGGCCGCCCGAGTTGCCGGGGTTGATCGCCGCGTCCGTCTGGATCGCGTTGATCACCGTCGAGGTCTGGCCGTTGCCGTTCTCGGTGGCGCCCGTGTTCACCGGCCGGTTCAGGGCGCTCACCACGCCCGTGGTGACCGTCCCGGACAGGCCCAGCGGGGAGCCGATCGCGACCACGTCCGCGCCCACGCCGACCTGCTCGGAGTCGCCGAGGGTGGCCGGTTCGAGGTCGTTGCGCCCCTCGGCCTGGATGACCGCGATGTCGGAGACCGTGTCGGCGCCCAGCACCTCGGCGGGGGCGGAGGTCCCGTCGTTGAACAGCACCTCCAGCGGGCCGCCCCCGGACGCCTCCACCACGTGCGCGTTCGTGAGGATCTGGCCGTCGGAGGAGATGACCACGCCGCTGCCGCCGCCGTTGGCGGTCTGGATCGACACCACGCTCGGCAGGACGCTCTCGGCGACCTCGCCGACCGCCCCCTCCGTGGGCGTGCTGCCCTGCTCGCCCGTCAGGGAGCTCACCGGGGAGCCCAGGCCGTTCGGGAAGAGGTAGGCGGTGCCCAGGGCCGCGGCCGGACCGACGATCAGGCTCGTGACCAGCGCGGTCACGGCGGCGATCGTCACGACCCGCCCGCCCCGCTTCTTGCCGCCGTCGGCCGCGGGGCCGGGCGCGGCAGCGCCGTACGGGGGGTGGCCGTGGCCGCCCGGACCGAAGCCCGAGCCGTCGCCGAACGGGGGCGGGCCGCCGGGCCCGCCCGGAGCGCCCGGACCGCCGGGCGCCCCCGGGCCGTTCGGGCCGCCGGGTCCCTGCGGACCGCCGTACGGACGGCCGTGCCCGGCCTGGTGCGCGGCGAACTGGTCGGGCAGGCCGCCCGCCGGACCGCCGGGGCCGCCGACGTGCGGCGGGAACGTGTACGAGGCGCGGTCCGCCTCGTTGGGACCCGTGGCCCACCGCGGGGCGTGCTCCGGCGGGGAGAAGCGCGGACCGGTTCCGGTCACGTGCGCCCCCGCGTGCTGCACGGGGTGTCCGGGGTGGGCCGTGCCCGGGTGCTCCCCGTACCCCCCGTGCGGCAGGGGCCGCTGCTCCGCCGCGAACGGCGGGCCCGCGTGACCCTCCGCCTGCGCGGGCCGCCCCTCGGCGTCCTCCGGGCCGGCGGTCCCCGTTCCGGCGTCCTCCGGCCCGGGGGCCCCGGATCCGCTGCCCTCGGCCGCCTGCGGCGCGGACGACCGGTCCTCGTGCCCGGCGGGAACGCCCCCGCGCTCCCCGCCGGGCACGGGCTCGTGCGCCCCGCCGTCGGCGGAGGAGTGTCCCTGACCGGACGGCACCTGCTGGTCGGTCGGCTCGGCGGGGAGGCGGGCGTTCCCGGCCGCCGCACCGGGCTCGGTACCTGTACTCGGTTCGTTGGGGTTCAACTCATCCTCCGACTGGCGGGACGATGTCTAGTGGACGGGATCCATCATGCGCCGCATGGGTTAGAACAGGGTGAGAGCCCGATATACCAGGGTTTCGAGTCCGTGCCGGGGGGCGGCGGACCGGAGGCCGGCGGGGGCGCGCGCTCCCCGGGCCGCCTCTGCGGGGGCCGGACCCCGCGGCCCTCGGAGCTCCCGTGCCTGCAAGAACCTTATGCACCACAATGTCCGGAACAATACCGCGCCGGGGCTCCGGCTACACGTGAGAAGGGCCGACCTTGATCAAGATCGTGCTGGCCGATGACGAACACCTCGTCCGAGGGGCCATCGCGGCCCTCCTCGGTCTGGAGGAGGACCTGGAGGTCGTCGCGCAGGTGGGCCGCGGCGACCAGGTGGTCGACGCGGTCCTCGGACACGGCGCCTCCATCGCCGTCCTGGACATCGAGATGCCCGGCGGCACCGGCCTCGAGGTGGCCGCACAGCTCAAGCAGAGCGCGCCCGGCTGCGGCGTCGTCATCCTCACCAGCTTCGGCCGCCCCGGCTACCTGCGCCGGGCCCTCGCCTCGGGGGCGCGCGGGTTCCTCGCCAAGGACGCCCCGGTCGACCAGCTCGCGGGCGCCATCCGGCGGGTGCACGGGGGAGGGCGCTACATCGACACCGACCTCGCGGCCGCCGCGATGGTCGGAGGGGAGAGCCCCCTGACCGACCGCGAGGCCGAGGTGCTCCGTGCCGCGTCCGACGGGGCCACCGTCGCCAGGATCGCCGCCGCCCTGCACCTGACCGAGGGGACGGTCCGCAACTACCTCTCCAACGCCATCGGCAAGACCGGTGCGGACAACCGCATGTCGGCCATCCGCACGGCGCAGGACATGGGCTGGCTGTGACGGGGAGCCCGGTCCCCGTCACAGGAAGCGCAGCACCAGCATGGCCGTGTCGTCCGTGTGGCCGCCCGGCGCGTACTCCTCCAGCTCGCGGTCGATCCGGCTGATGACCGCCTGCGCGGTCAGGCCGGAGCACCCGGAGAAGATCTCCAGCAGACCCTCGTCGCCGAGCATGTCCGTGTTGCTGCGCCGCTCGGTGACGCCGTCGGTCACCGCGAGGACCACCTCGCCGGGACGGATGTCGACGCTCTCCGTGGTGAAGCCCACGTCCTCGAACGCCCCCAGGAGGGGCTGCGACATCCCGAAGTTCTCGACCTCGCCCTTCTGGTTGAGCCGCATCGGGAGGGGATGGCCCGCGGACACCATCCGTACGCGCATCCCTCCGCCCTCGTCGGTGGCCGGGGTCATCTCCCCGTAGAGCATGGTGAGGAAGCGGGTGGAGGTGTTCTCGTCCAGGATCGCCATGTTCAGCCGCTGCATGATGTGCGACGGGGTGAACCCCTCCTTGGCCAGGGCGCGCAGGGTGTGCCGGGCCAGGCCGGTCACCGCCGCGGCCTCCGGTCCGGTCCCGCACACGTCGCCGATGGCGAAGCACCAGCGGCCGCTCGCGGCGAACACGTCGTAGAAGTCGCCGCCGACCTGGTTCTTCTCGTCCGCGGGGCGGTAGAACACCGCGTGGTCCACGCTCGGGATCACCGGCTCCTTCTCCTTCGCGGGAAGGAGGCTGCGCTGGAGGGCGCTGCTCATCGCCGCCTGCTTCTCGTGCAGGCGGGCGTTCTCCATGGCGGAGGCCACGCGGCGGCTGAGGTCGTCCGCGACGTCGACCTCCTCGCGGGTGAAGTCGTCCGCCTCGTTCTTGCCGATCGTCATCCGGCCGAGCGCGCGGCCGTGCGCCACCAGCGGGATGCTGATCGCGGGACCGCTGGCCAGCTCGCGGACCAGCTGCTCGTCGAGCCCCTCCTCGGCGAGCTCGGCGGGCGACCACAGGGGCTGCGGCTCGCGCTGCTCCCGCGGCGGCAGCCCGGTCAGCAGGGCGCGCAGGACGTCGTTGTAGTTCTCGTCCCCGTGCACCACGTGGGTGAGCTGGGAGCTGCCCAACTCGTTGATGGTGTGGATGGAGCACCACCGGCCCAGTCGGGAGGTGATCAGCTGGGCGGCGAGCGCGCCCGTCATCCGCTCGTCCAGCGTGCCCGCGAGCAGGTCGCTGGCCTCGGCCAGGAAGCTCAGCGACGCGCGCCGGTTGAGCTCGACCTCGGCCAGGCGCGAGCGCTCCACCGGAAGCGCGATGAGGTCCGCGCCCTCCTGGAGCTTCCTGGCGGCGGACGGACCGAAGTGCCTGGCCCGCCTGGAGGCGACCCCGAGCAGGCCGGCCACCCGGCCGTCCACGATCAGCGGCGCCGTCACCAGCGAGCGCATCCCCGCCCGCGACAGGCGGCCGCGCCCGGTGCGGGCGATCATCAGGTCGTCGTTGATCACCGCGCCGGGCTCGGGCGCGGCGGACGGGAAGGTCTCCTCGGTGCGCACGCGCAGCGGCCGCCACGGCGCCCCGCCCGGGGTCAGCCCGACGGCGGCGCGCACCTCCCACATGGTCTCGTCGGAGGTCGCCAGCGTGATGTAGGCGGCATCGCCGCCCAGGGCGGTCGCCGCGTACTCCACGGTGCGCTCCAGCAGCTGCGGCAGGGTCAGCCGCGAGCCGAGGGCGGCGTCCAGCGCCGACCACGGCGCGGGGCGCACCTGACGGGCCGGACCGCGCCGCACCTGGGGCGACTCCAGCGAGGGGTGCTCGCCGGGGGCGTCCTCGATCCGGAACCACACCGCCTTGTCGTTGCGCCCGTAGCTCACGCCCCAGCTGGACGCGATCGCGGACGCCAGGGCCAGCCCCAGCCCGCCGCTGCGCTCGTCGTCCCTGGACGGCGAGGTGTCCACGGCCAGCGGACCGGCCTGGGGCACGGCGCGCTCGGGCGCGGAGTCGGTGACCATCACCTCGGTCGCGCCCTCGGCCCGGCGCACGGTCACGTCCAGGCTCGACCTCGCGTGGATGACGGCATTGGTCACCAGCTCGCTGACCAGCAGGATCACGTCGTCGAACGGATCGGGGACGCCCCAGGAGAGGAGGGTGTCGTGAACGAACTCACGGGCAGCGGCCGCGGTCTCCGGGGCAGGAGGGAACTCTCGTCGAGCGACCTTCAACGCGTCGTGTGCTGGCAAGCCGTCGGTGTCCTTCGTCGCTGGATACGGGCGAGGGGGTGGTGGTCACTGACACGATACGCGTGCGCCCGCCCTCGGATCCCGGGGTATCGCCCGGAAACCTCCGGACCGGGGGTCGCGCGGTACCGCTCCCCGTGATACCACCACGTCCCCCGGGGCACGGGGGACGGCGCGCTGACCGGCTCGGGGAGGCGGGCGCAGGAACCCAACATGGAGAACCCGCCCGTGCCGCCCACCCCGGCCGGTTAGTGTAAGTCGACACATCCGCTTCTTTCGGGTGGTACTTCGCGCGGGTAGCGTGACGGGGTGTCACCAAGGGTACGCGGGCCACACCGCGGACCCCCGGACACAGCGGTGACGAGGCAGGTTGAGGAGGGGGTTCGATGCCCGAGGCGGTCAAGGAACTGGTGGCCGACGACCAGCTCGACGAGATTCTGCGTGCCCTGTACCGCATGCGCGACGGCGACTTCAGTGTCCGCCTCCGGAAGCGCGGCAGCGGCACGGTCCGGGAGATCGCCTCCGTCTTCAACGAGGTGGTCGACCACAGCGAGCAGCTGAGCAAGGAGCTCCAGCGGGTCGGCGACGTCGTCCGCGACGAGGGGCGCCTCAACGAGCGCGTCAACGTCAACCCCTCCCGCGGGGCGTGGGGCGAGAGCGCCCAGGCCCTGAACGAGCTCCTGGACGAGGTCGCCGAACCCCTGTCCGAGGTCGCCCAGGTCCTGGACTCGGTCGCGGAGGGCCGGCTGAGCCGCCGCGCCTCCACCGACGGCCGCCGCGGCGAGCTCCGGGGCGACCTGCTCCGCCTGGCCACCACCGTCAACCGTATGGCCGACCAGATGAGCGGGTTCACCGAGGAGGTCACGCGCGTGGCCCGCGAGGTGGGCACCGAGGGCAAGCTCGGCGGCACCGCGCGGGTCGAGGGCGTCTCCGGCGCCTGGCGCGAGGTCACCGAGTCCGTCAACCAGATGGCGTCCCGCCTCACCGTGCAGGTCCGCGACATCTCCGAGGTGACGACGGCCGTGGCCCGGGGTGATCTGAGCAAGAAGATCACCATCGACGTCCAGGGCGAGATGCTCGACCTCAAGGACACCGTCAACACGATGGTGGACCAGCTGTCCACGTTCGCGGACGAGGTCACGCGCGTGGCCCGCGAGGTGGGCACCGAGGGCAAGCTCGGCGGCCGGGCCAACGTGCGCGGCGTGCAGGGCATCTGGAAGGACCTCACCGAGAACGTCAACTCGATGGCGGACAACCTGACCAACCAGGTGCGTGACATCTCACAGGTCACGACGGCGGTGGCCAGGGGCGACCTGACCCAGAAGGTCCAGGTCGACGTGCAGGGCGAGATGCTGGCCCTGAAGAACACCGTGAACACCATGGTCGACCAGCTCGACTCCTTCGCCGACGAGGTCACGCGCGTGGCGCGCGAGGTCGGCACCGAGGGCAAGCTGGGCGGTCGCGCCAACGTCAAGGGCGTGTCGGGCATCTGGAAGGACCTGACCGACAACGTCAACTCCATGGCGAACAGCCTCACCTACCAGGTCCGCAACATCTCCCAGGTGACGACCGCCGTCGCCGCCGGCGACCTCACCAAGAAGATCACCGTGGACGCCCAGGGCGAGATGATGGAGCTGAAGGACACCATCAACAAGATGGTGGACCAGCTCGACTCCTTCGCCAGCGAGGTCACCCGGGTGGCGCGCGAGGTGGGCACGGAGGGCAAGCTCGCCGGGCAGGCCCACGTCCGCGACGTCTCCGGGGTCTGGAAGGACCTGACGGACAACGTCAACTCCATGGCCAACAACCTGACCTACCAGGTGCGGCAGATCTCCATGGTCACGCGCGCGGTCGCGGCGGGCGACCTGACCAAGAAGGTCACGGTCAACGCCAAGGGGGAGATCCTCGAGCTCAAGGACACCATCAACGTGATGGTCGACCAGCTGTCCGCGTTCGCCGACGAGGTCACGCGGGTCGCCCGCGAGGTGGGCACCGAGGGCAAGCTGGGCGGTCGCGCCAACGTCAAGGGCGTGTCCGGCATCTGGAACGACCTCACCGAGAACGTCAACTCGATGTCGCACAACCTCACCACGCAGGTGCGCAACATCTCCGAGGTGACGACGGCGGTCGCGGCCGGAGACCTCACGAAGAAGATCGACGTCAACGCCCAGGGCGAGATCCTGGAGGTCAAGACGACGGTCAACACCATGGTGGACCAGCTGTCGGCCTTCGCCACGGAGGTCACCCGCGTCGCCCACGAGGTGGGCAGCCAGGGGCAGCTGGGCGGCCAGGCCAAGGTCGAGGGCGTCTCGGGCACCTGGAAGCAGCTCACCGACAGCGTCAACGGGCTGGCGGGCAACCTCACCACGCAGGTGCGCGCGATCGCCGAGGTGGCCAGCGCCGTCGCCGAGGGCGACCTGACCCGCAACATCCAGGTCGACGCCCGCGGTGAGATGGAGCAGCTCAAGGACAACATCAACCTGATGGTGTCCAACCTGCGCGAGACCACCGCCACCCAGCGGGACGCCGACTGGCTCAAGTCCAACGTGGCCCGCATCTCCGGCCACATCCAGGGCCACCGCGACCTCAAGGAGCTGGCCCGCCTCATCATGACCGAGGTGACGCCGCTCATCGGCGCGCAGCACGGCGCCTGCTACCTGCCCGAGGCCCAGGACGACGAGGAGAACTTCCTCTTCTACGCGGGGTTCGGCTTCGAGCCGGGCGAGAGCCGCCGCCGCGTCCGCAAGGGCGTCGGACTCATCGGCGAGGCCCTCTCTCAGCAGGTCGAACAGCAGGTGGGCAACATCCCGCCGGGGTACGTCAAGGTCGAGTCCGGCCTGGGCGAGGCCTCGCCCCGCAACCTGTACATCCTCCCGATCGTCTCGGAGGAGCGCGCCCTCGGCGTCGTGGAGTTCGCCTCCTACGGCGAGTTCCGCGAGATCCACAAGAACTTCCTGCGCCAGCTGGTCGCCCTGCTCGGCACGACGATCAACACCATCCTCGCCAACAACCGCACCGAGCACCTGCTGGAGCAGTCGCAGCAGCTCACCAGCCAGCTGCGGGAGCGCTCGAACGAGCTCCAGCGCCAGCAGGAGGAGCTGCGCGGCAAGAACGCCGAACTCCGGCAGAAGGCCACCCAGCTCGCCAACCAGAACAGGGCCATCGAGCTCCAGAACCAGCAGATCCAGCGGTCCAGGAACGCCCTGGAGGAGCGGGCGCACCAGCTCCAGGTCTCCTCCAAGTACAAGTCCGAGTTCCTGGCGAACATGTCGCACGAGCTGCGCACACCGCTCAACAGCCTGCTCATCCTGGCGCGACTGCTCGCCGACAACGGGGAGCAGAACCTCTCGCCCAAGCAGGTCGAGTTCGCCCAGACCATCCACAAGGCGGGCAGCGACCTGCTGCTGCTCATCGACGAGATCCTCGACCTGTCCAAGGTGGAGGCCGGCCGCGCGGAGGTCCAGCCGAGCGAGGTGTCCATCGGACAGCTGGTGGACTACGTCGAGGCGACCTTCCGCCCGGTCACGGGCGAGCAGGGGCTCGCGTTCGCGGTGGACGTGTCGCCGGACATCCCGGGGACGCTGTGGACCGACGAGCAGAGGCTCCAGCAGATACTGCGCAACCTGCTGTCCAACGCCGTCAAGTTCACGCCGCAGGGCGAGGTGCGCCTCCTCATCGAGCCCGCGTGGGCGCTGGAGGACGCCGACCTGGAGATGTTCGAGGAGAACGAGGAGGTCATCGCCTTCACGGTCGCGGACACCGGGATCGGCATCGCCGAGGACAAGCTCCAGGTCATCTTCGAGGCCTTCCACCAGGGCGACGGAGGCACGTCGCGGAGGTTCGGCGGTACGGGCCTCGGCCTGTCGATCAGCCGGAACTTCGCCCGCCTGCTCGGCGGGGAGATCCGGGTGCAGAGCGTCGCGAACCAGGGCTCGACCTTCACGCTGCTGCTGCCGGTCCGCCTTCCCGAGGACGCCGGGGACCGGGACGACCAGGCGGTCGGCGTGTCCTCGGTGCCCATGCTGGAGACCGGCCGCGGCGACACCGACCCCGCCCAGGACGCCTTCGGGACCGGGTTCGGGACGGGCGTCCCGATCAACGACGACTTCGCCATGCCGGACGAGGACTTCGACGCGGCGGTGGCCGCCCTCACCGACATCGGCCACGAACCGCTGCCCACCGTCCCGGTGCTCAAGGCGCCCGAGTCGGCCGCACCGGCCGGGGGAGAGGCCGCGGAGGAGCCGAAGGAGGCCGAGGCGCGCACCGACCCCGAGCGGCGCGCCGTCCTGGCCGGCCAGCGGGTCCTCATCGTCGACGACGACGTGCGCAACGTCTTCGCCCTGACGAGCGCCCTGGAGGCGCAGGGGCTGGAGGTGCTCTACGCCGACAACGGCCACGCGGGCATCGCCAGGCTGGAGGCCAACGAGGACATCTCCCTGGTCCTCATGGACGTGATGATGCCGGAGCTGGACGGCAACCAGACGACCCAGCGCATCCGGGAGATGCCGCAGTTCGCCGACCTGCCGATCATCTCGCTCACCGCCAAGGCCATGCAGGGCGACCGCGAGCGCAGCCTCGCGGCGGGCGCCACGGACTACGTGACCAAGCCCGTCGACCTGGACCACCTGCTCGACGTCATGCGGCGCTGGCTCACCGCGGGCCGGGAGGAGACCATCGCCGGAGCGGCGGCCGAGGACGCCGCCGCCGCGGCGGCCTCCGCCGGAACCGGGGCCGACGGCGCGGACGACACACGGACCGGGCAGAATGGCGCGACGGCCGACGACGGCGACAACACCCGCGCCGGTACCAGGGATAACAACGACCCGAACGGGGACACTGGCACCAGCACCCCGACCGAAGACCTGGAGTAACCCGAAGTGACCCAGAAGGCCAACATCCTTCTCGTCGACGACCGCGACGAGAACCTGATCGCGCTGGAGGCCGCCCTCACGTCCCTCGACCAGAACCTGGTCCGTGCGAACTCCGGGGAGGAGGCGCTCAAGCACCTCCTGGGCACCGACTTCGCGGTCATCCTGCTCGACGTGGTCATGCCGGGGATGGACGGGTTCGAGACCGCCGCCCACATCAAGCAGCGCGAGAAGACCAAGGACGTGCCGATCATCTTCCTGACGGCACAGGAGATCGACCGGCACCAGGTCTTCCGCGGCTACGCGTCGCGCGCGGTCGACTTCCTGCTCAAGCCCTTCGACCCGTGGGTGCTGCGCTCCAAGGTCGAGGTGTTCGTGGAGCTGCACCAGCTCAAGGCGCAGATGCGCGAGCAGGCCCGCGCCCTCCAGCGCGACCTCGGCCAGGAGACCGGGGAGCCGGGCAAGATCCTGGCCGAGCAGCTGGCGCTGCGCTCACGGCAGGTGCAGTCCGACCTCGCCGAACTGCGCGAGCACATCGTCACCAACTACCAGGACGTGGACCAGCCCCTCGTCAACGGCGTGCGCCGGATGGACCGGTCGGTGTCGCAGCTGTCCACACTGGTGGACACCCTGCACGGCCCCGAGTAGCTGTGTTTGCCCTGGGGCTCCGCTTCGCTTTGCCCCGGGGTTCGGGCGCCTTGAGGCCGGTGTGCTTCGTCCTCGTCTGCGCCTGCCGCTCGTTCCTCGCTCGCGGCTTGACTCGTCCTGCAGCACCCCGGCGGCGCCCTCACGCACAACCCCCAGGGGCGGGGGTGCGTTCTGACGCACACCCCCTGGGGTGGGGTCGTGTTCTCACTCGCAACCCCCTGGGGCGGGGGAGCGGGATCAGGGGACGGGACGGGGAGGGAGCGCGAGTCCGATGTGCTCGCCGATCTCCTCGATGAGCCCCAGGTCGGCGAGGCGGAAGCTGCTGCGGTTGCTGCGGCGGATCAGGGTGAGCGCGCCGCGCACGCCCCGGCTCCCCCGGAGCGGGACGGAGAGGAGCGACCCGGCCCCGAGCACCGCGAGCAGGGGAGCGCCCGACCCGGCGGCGCCCAGCACCGACTCGTCCTCGATGAGGGGGAACAGCAGGGACTGGCCCCGGCCGAGCACCTCGCCGGGGATCTCGGACCCCCCGGGCGACACGGCCGCGACCTCCTCCCGCACACCGGGCGCCGCGTCGGGAGGGCCGGCGACCACGGCGCGCCGGGCGACCCCGGGGTCGGTGGGCAGGTCGCACACGTCCACGACCACCCAGTCCGCGTAGGAGTCGGCGAGCAGTTCGGCGGCGTCCGCGAGGGCGAGCGGTTCCCCCGCCCCGCCGGGCCCCGCGGACCGCAGCAGCAGCCGCGTCATCCTCGTCAGGACGTCCAGCCGACGGGCGGCGAGGACCACCACCTGGTCCTCCACCTCCGGTTCGAGCGGGGACGGGGCCTCCTCCTCGGCGCCGTTCATCGGCGGCGACATCGCCACCAGCACCAGCGGGTTCGGCTCCGTGGGCAGCTCCAGGCGGGTGAGGGTGAGGTGGACGTCCTCCGCCCACCCGCGCTGCGCCAGCCGCGACTCCAGCGAGGCCGGCCCGTCGCCGCGCAGCACGGCCGCGAGCCAGGACTGCATCGCCGCCCTTTTGCGCAGGTCCACGAAGTGGGCGAAGGTCTTCCCGGTGAGGTAGCCCGGTGCGCTGCCCAGCTGGGCGGCCCCCGCGTTGTTGATCCGTCTGATGTACCCCTCGTGGTCCAGCAGCACCACCGGGACGCTGAGCTCGGTGAACACCGCCCGGAGCAGGTTGCGGTCGTCGTCGTTCTGGCGGCGCGGCCCGGGCTGGCTGTGGGCGCGGGCCAGCTGCGCCCCCGCGTCGTTGAGCAGGCGTTCCGCGTACTCCAGCTCCGCGAGGGCCGCCTCGGCGGTGCCCTCGGCGTCGTCCGGGTACATCGTGTGCGTGTTGCGGAGGGCGGCTGTTCTCTCACTGAGAGCAGTGGTCTCGCGTTGCAACCCGGCGAGGTTCTCCGACACGCTCAGGGCTCCCGTCGTGGCTGGTCTCTCCCGGATGTCCGGGTCCGTGATCCCCAAGGTTACGGTTAGCGGGTGAGCCCCGGACGCGGAAGGAGGCCCCGCCGTGTGGATCGAACGCCTGGCCCGCGACATCGGTGCGCTGGGACAGGCGGAGAACACCACCCTCGAACGCGCCCTCGACCAGATGAGCAGGGCCGCCGCCTTCGGGGTCCCCGGCTGCTCGGCCGCCCTCGTCGTGCTGTGGCGCGAGGTCGAGGGGGCCGACGGGACGGTCCGCCACGTGGTGACCGACTACGGCGCCTCCCACGCCGACCTCTCCGCCGCCTTCGAGCACCAGTACACGACCGACCAGGGACCGACGGTGGAGGCCGTGCGGGAGATGGCCCGGGTCGGGGTCGCCGACGTGCTCCGCGAACCCCACCGGTGGCCGAGCTACACCGCCATGGCCGTCCAGTGCGGCGACCGCTCCTCCATCACCCTGCCCAGCCTCCTGTCCGGCGACGGCGCCGACGACGACCGCGTGGTCACGTTCGGGGTGCACTCCGGCCGCGCCGACGCCTTCGACGAGCAGGTCGTCGCACCGCTCACCGCACTGCTGGCGGAGCACGCGGCGGCGGCCCTGCACACGGTGGGGCGCCAGGCCGACGTGGCGCGCGAGACCGCGCACATGCGCCGGGCGATGTCCGCGCGCACCTACATCGACCAGGCCAAGGGCATCATCATGCACGCGCGCGGCTGCGACGCGGACACGGCCTTCACCGCGCTGCGGGAGGTCGCCCAGCGCAACCGCAAGCGGGTCGTGGACGTGGCCAGGGACCTGGTCATGGAGAACACGGCGGGTGACGAGTCCCGAGCGTGATCGAAAACCGCCATGATGAGGCTCCGACCCGCAGCGACAAGGAGAAGCGACCGTGACGTCAGACATCTCGATCCGTCGCGAGCATGACGTCGTCGTCGTCACCCCCGTGGGGGAGATGGACGCGGTGACCTCTCCCGGCCTGGCCGACGTCCTGGAGGAGGTCCTGGCCGCCGACCGGCCGCGGGGCGTGGTGGTGGACCTCGCCAAGGTCGGCTTCTGCGACTCCCGCTGCATCGGGGTGCTCGTCGCGGCCTTCCGGCGCGGCCGGGACATGGACGTGGGGTTCGTGGTCGCCGAGCCGCAGCAGCAGGTCAACCGTCTGTTCGTGATAGCCGGCATCGACCAGGTCATCCCGATCGTGCCGAGCACCGACGAGGCGGTCGACTCGCTCAGGGGCTGAGCCCCCCGAGCCCGTCCACGAAGTGCAGCCGTACCGTCGACCCCCCGCCGTCCCCGCTGATCTCCAGGAAGTCGCAGCTCTGGCGGGTGATCCACAGCCCGTACCCGCGCGGGCGCATGCTGTCGGCGGGACGGTAGCCCGCCAACGGGTCGGTGAGGCCCCCGTGCTCGTCGAACACGTCGCACACCCACCGGTCGGGGCCCCGCCAGAGGCTGACGGAGCCCTTGCCCGCCCCGTGCTCCAGCACGTTCGCGGCCAGCTCGTTCACGGCCACGACGAGGCTGTCGGCCCGGTGCCGGGCCAGGCCCAGGGACTCGCAGAGCGCGGTCAGCTCACGGCGCAGCCGGGGGAGCGACATCCCGATCTCCAGCCGGTGGACGGGCCCGCCGACCGGCAGGGGGTCCGGTACGGCCGGCAGGGCGCCGAACGCCGCCGTGCCCAGGTAGCCGGGGTTGGGACCGGGCCCGCCCGGGCCCACCAGCGCCGGGTGGGTGGCGCGCACCGCCGCGCGGGCCCTCGGGCCGAGCACCCGCCCGTCGTAGGCGCACAGCAGGCGCAGGCCCAGGGGCGCCAGCGCCGTGCACAGGACCGACTCCAGGCGCAGCCACTCGCGCGTCTCGGTCCCCGAACCGGAGGGGGGCGGTGGCTCCGCCACCAGCGCCACGGGTTCGTGGGTGAGGGTCAGGCGGTGCAGGGCCGCCAGGGTGCGCCCAGGGGCCTCGTAGAGCCCGTCCCTGTCGAGCACGTGGACGCGCGCGCCCTCCGCGGGGGACAGGGACCCGACGAGGGCGGCGGCGCGGGCCCCGGAGACGGCGAGCGCCGCGTGGGCGCCGCCGCCCAGCGCGGACCGCAGCCGCTCCAGGGCCGTGTCGTGGAACCGCCCCTCGCTCTCGAAGAGGAGTCCCTGGTGCTCGAAGGTCATCGGCGCACGGCTCCGCGCCCCGGCCGCCCGGAGGGGGCTCCGCCGGGCTCGGGACACGGACACGGGGGGACGGGGGAACACACGGATCAGCGGGTGGCCCCGGACAGCAGGAGGCCGTCCGTCTCGCTCCCGTCGGCGCCCTCGTCCTCCGCCTGCTGCGGGCGCGACCGGTCGTAGGCGATCTCGGTCTCCACGGCGATCCGCTGCCACGTGAACCGCGAGCGGGCACGGTCCACGGCGGCGATCCCGTAGGCGGTGCTCATGGTCGGGGTGCTGAGCACGGCGCGCACGGAGCGCGCGACCTCGTCCGGCCGGCCGAACCGCATCAGCACGCCGCTGGTGCGGTGCAGGACCGCGCCGGGGGTCGCGCCGGTCGCGGTGGCCACGACGGGCAGGCCGCAGGCCATGGCCTCCAGGACGGCACCGCCGTAGGGGTCGTAGGAGGCGGCGGACACGTACACGTCGGCCGAGCGCAGCAGGCGCGGCAGCTCCTTGCGCTCGACCGGTCCGACGAGGTGGACGCGGTCGTCGACGCCGGCCTCCTTGGCCAGGAGCTCCACCCGGCGGGCGTTCTCGTCGAGGGCGACGTCGAGGTCCTCGGCGGTGGAGACGATGAGCAGCTCCGCCTCGGGCAGGCGGGTCATGGACTCGACGAGGCGGTCGGCGCCGCCGGCCTCCGTCAGGGAGGTGACCGACACCAGTCGCGCGCGCTCCTCGCGCCGGGAGGTCCAGTGCTCGGCCGAGGTCCCGCCCTCCATGCTGAAGTGGTCGGGGTCCACGCCGAAGGGCACGACGCTCACGTGGTGCCGGGGCACGCCCAGGCGCGCCAGCTCGCCCTGCTGGTCGGTGGAGTTGACCAGGACGTGGTCGGCGCGGGAGGCGAGGATCGTCTCCATGCGGGCGCGTTCGGGGTGGTGGGACAGCCCGGAGCGCTGTTCGCTGGCGTTGAGGGAGTGGAAGGTCTGGACGATGGGGGTCCCGCTCTGGTCGCTCTCGCTGTGCGCCTGGGCGTGCAGCGCCGCGAGACCGCTGGTCCAGCCGATGGCGTGCAGGACGTCGGGCGCGTCCTCGTCCAGGACCGCGGCCAGGGCGGTGCCGAAGGCGCCGGTGTGCTCGGCGTGCTCATCGGCGGGAAGCGGGCTGGCGGGACCGGCGTCGAGGTAGGTGACGGAGACGCCGCGCGCCATCCGGGTGCGCCCCTCCGGCTGCTCGGGGTCGCTGCGACGGGCGTAGACCGTCACCTTGTGACCGAGTTTGGCCAGCTGCCGGGAGAGCGCGCAGACGTGCAGGCTCGCGGGGCAGGCGGGCTCCCCCCGGTGGGCGGGAAGGGGGTTGGCGTGTTCGGCGATCATGGCGATCTTCACTGGGCTGGACTCCTTGGGCGAGAACGGTGCCCGTCGTAGGTGCGAACGCCCGAGGTGACTCCGGAGCGGGGATCGGAATCCCCCCGGGCGGGACGGCGGCTGTGCGATCCAGGGGAGAGCGGGCGCACGGGTCGGGAACGCCCGGGCACAGCGGGTGGTGGACGCCGGGCAGCACTGACGGCCGCGCGCACGGAGGGCACGCGGCTGCTGCGGGGCGAACCGGGAAAGGAAGAGAGGCAGGGCAGACGCACAGTGATCACACCAAACGACCGTCGAAGGAGATCGAGGACCACGGGCGCGACGGAGTCGCGGCGCACGTGGCGGGTCGTGTGTGTCTGCGTCTTAGACACCCAACGGGGCCCATTCTGCCAGACGCCTCGCGGGCGGACAACGCGAGGCCGGTCTCGCGCCATGCCCCAAGGAGACTTCGGGGCGGACCGTAATACCCCGGGACCCCCTGTGCGCTGGGGGTTCTCCGTACCCGCCGATCGGCCCTGTCGGGCGCGCGTGGACGCCGCTACTGTCGGACCGGGACCACGGAAGCCGCGACACACACCGGAGGCCCACCCGTCACAGCACTTTTATCGGCCGGAACCGGTGCGGGAACTGCATATCCGGGTGTTTTCCGCCATGATGTACGCGGATTTTGACCGACTCCAGCAGTAGGTCGGTACGGTTACAGAATCCAGACGTTGAACGGGACTCGACCAAGGTCCGGCGCGTGGCGCCGGGCAACCGGCCACGGCCGACGAAACGGGAGGAAGGGCGTATGGGTGTCGCTGGTGGGGAAGTCATTGTCACGGCCCTCACGCACCGGGGCGCTATCCGCCCCGCCAACGAGGACGCCGTCGTCATGGGTGCTCTCACCGTCGCCAGTGCGAACATGACCTCTCCGGTCCGCTGCGTGCTGCCGGTGAGCGAGCCCGTCATCCTGGCGGTCGCCGACGGGATCGGCGGACAGGCCGCGGGAGAGATCGCCTCGGAGCACGCGGTGCACCGCATGGCCGAGATGGGGCCGCGGCTGAACGGCCCCGAGGAGATCGCCCAACTGCTGAGCAACATCGACGAGGAGATCAAGGACCACGCCCTCCAGCACACCGAGTTCTCCGGCATGGGGACCACGGTCGCCGGCGTCCTGCTCAACAACGACGGCAACTTCTGGTTCAACGTCGGAGACTCCCGGACCTACCGCCTGGAGGGACGCCGCCTGCGGCAGCTCTCCGAGGACGACTCCCCGGCGCTCCCCCCCTCCGAGGACGGCCGCCCGGTCACCACGAACTTCATCACCCAGTCCCTGGGCGGCAGTTCCGGCGGCTCGATGGTCCCGCACGTGGGACGCGACGACGCGGCCGACCCGAGCGCCTGGCTCATGTGCAGCGACGGACTGTCCGACCTCGTCCTCCCCGAGGAGATGGAGCGGATGATCGCCGAGGCCGGCAGCGACGAGGCCGCCGTGCACGCCCTGTGGCAGGCCGCCATGGAGGCCGGCGGCAAGGACAACATCAGCATCCTGCTGGCGCGCCGAGTCTGACCCCGGCTCCGACGCGCGGGTCCCGCCCCGCGGCGGCCGGCGCGGGGCGAACACGAAGGGCCCGTACACCTCGCGGTGTACGGGCCCTTCCGCTCGTGGACCGCGCGGGTCCGCGCCGGCCTACTTCCGGTCGGCGCCGCCGCCCGGGCGGTTGCGCATCCGGACCAGGACGAGCACGACCGCGCCGATGCCCGCGATCGCGACGACGGCCACCACGGCCAGCGCCACGGGGGAGACGCCGCCCTCGTCGGCCTCCTCGGCGGAGACCTCCTCGGCGGCGGGCTCCCCGGCGGGCTCGTCCGACTCCTCGGCGGCGGGCGCCTCGCTCTCACCCGCCTCCGGCTCCGGCGCCGCGGCGGCCACGGCCTCCTCGGTCACGGTGAACGTCAGGCTGTCCTGGATGGGGTGGCCGTCGGAGGACACGACGCGGAACCCGATGGTGTACTCGCCGGCCTCGTCCAGGGGGCTCAGCCCCACGGACACGTCCGTGCCGTCGAACGAGAGCTCGCCGTCCTCGTAGGTGGTCTCCCCGTCCGGCCCCGTCACGACGACGGCGCTTCCGCTGCCGCCCTCCATCGGCGCGTTGTTGAAGGTCAGCACGACCTCCTCGGGCACGGTCTCCAGGGTCTGCCCGTCCTCGGGGCTGGAGTCGGTCAGCACGTCGTGGGCCAGCGCGGGCGAGGGAGCCAGCGCCAGTGCCGCGGCGGCGAGGGGGGCGAGGAGGGCGGCGGCCGCGCGCGGGAGCACGCGGGAGGCTGTCCCGGTTCCGTCGAGGGGGGCGCTGCTGCTGGTGGTGGTCATGTTCTTCTCTCAGCGTTCGTGGTCGGTTCGCGCCCGGCGCGCGTGTCCTCCGGTACGGGGACCGCGCGGTCCGGGCCTCTCACAGTGCGGACGGGTGCGAACCGGGAGGCCCCCGGGGCCGGTGCGCCGAGAGCGGGGCGGGGGAGGGCGCCGCGGACCGGGTCGGAGACCGGGCCGGAGCGGCGGCGCCGAACGCGAGGCGGGGGACGAGCAGCGGCGGCAGCGCGCGTGCGAACAGCGCGGCGAGGAACCACAGGGCCGCCTCGCCGTGGGCGAGCAGGGCGGAGGCGAGCAGGGCCGCCCACAGGTGCGCGAGCAGCATGCCGGGCGCGAAGCCGAGCGTGTGCGCGAGGAACCCGTGGCCCGCGTGGCCGGCGTCGGCGCCGAACGCGGGGTCGACCGAGCCCTGGAGGACGAGGTGCAGGGCGACCTGGACCGTCGCCATGACGGCGAGGATGTCGCCGAAGCCGCGCATGGACCGGGTGAAGAACCAGAGCACGGGGAAGAGCACCGCGGTGGCGGCGGCGAACCCGCCGGCGGAGGCGGGGACCTCCGCCCACAGGTTGTGGCCGCCCCAGGCCAGCCCGGTGCACGCCGCGGCGAGGGACGCCGTGCGTGTGAGACGGAGAGTGCCGTGGGCGGGTCGCACGTGAACGAACCTAGGCCGTGCCCCGGGGGGCCGCAAGATCTCCCAAAGGTGAGAACCGTGCCCCTGGGGTCGCGGATCGGCGCGGAGCGTGACGGTCCACCGTTCGGCACCTCGCGTTTCCGGTCGGGCGGCCGGGGTCCTCCTCCCGGGCCGCGGGGCGGGAGCGACGCCGGGAGGGGGCGCGGACGTGGAAGAGGCCGCCGGGCGCGATCCCCCGCGCTCCCGGCGGCCTCCTCCGTCGCCCTTCGCAGCCTTCGTGCGCGGGCGGACCCGGGGGTCCGCTAACCGGCCGGTACGAGCTCGCGCCGCATGTAGCGTCGCTGCTCGGGGGTGGTGCCACCCCAGACTCCGTGAGCCTCACCGGAACGAAGGGCCCACCGCAGGCACTCTTGGCGAACAGTACAGCTGCGGCAGACGGCGACGGCCTGTTCGGTGTCGGCGCGCCCGATCCCGGTGCTGCTCACCGGGAAGAAGATCTCCGGGTCGTACGAGCGGCAGTTGCCCTGCTCGACCCAGTCCTCGCTCTCGTGGTACAGGCGGTTCACGGGGCGCCTCCGATCCGTGGCTTGGTCCATGGTCCGTGGGCCGCGCCGTGTTCCCGCGGCGGGGCCGGAAGTCTCCGCCCCGCCCGCGTTCCCGTCGACCGGGCGGAACTGCGGCGAAGCGATGCGACTAAGTGTAGTACTACATGAGGTCGTACTACACGGAGTCTGCTGGAAATCCGCCGAATGATCAAGGACGTTCGGCCGTGTCAGACCCCCTCTCCGCCCCTCGGCGGGCGGGGACGGGGCCGTGTGCGCGGGCCGGGCGGGGGTCGGGAAAGCTCGGGAAATTCCAGCGCACGGACCTTTTCCGGAGCCCCGCCGCGTAGCGTGTGACCTGAGGCGCCGCCCCGAAGAGGCGTTATGTCGCGAGGTTCCCACCGAATTGATGTGACTTAACGCACGCTTAATATTGCTCGGTAAAGCTCTATGTTTGACCGTGTCGGACGGCCGCCGCGCGAGGCGCCGCCGCCGCCCCCGCGCGCCGCCCGTACCCGGCCCGCCCGCCGAACCGCCTGATGGGCGGGGCGTGGACCGCGCGGCCGGGGTCCCCGCGACTCCCCTTGAAAGCCCTGGTCAGGGCCTTGGTTCGCTGCTAAATAAACGGGCCATACCCGATGCGAACCTCCCGAAACATCTGCGCGGAATCTCCGCGGAACCTCATTGACATTCGTTCGCTAAGTTCGATCGACGTGCCACATCTACGAACGAACCTCCAAGCACGCGACCGAACTGACACCGGGGCCGAGAGCCCTGGGACGACAGGGGCCGCGGGCCGTGGGGACGTGCGCCTCGCGCACCCGTCCCCGGAGGACGGGCCGCACATGTGGCGGCTGGCCCGGGAGACGGGAATGGACGTCAACTCCCCGTACGCCTACGCGCTCTGGTGCCGGGACTTCGCCACGACCAGCGTCGTCGCCCGCGACGGCGAGGGCCGTGTCGCGGCCTACGTCACCGGCTACGTGCGTCCCGACAGTCCCGACACGTACTTCCTCTGGCAGGTCGCCGTCGACTCCGCGTTCCGCGGACAGCGGCTGGCCCGCCGGATGCTCGACTTCATCGGCGACCGGATCACCGACCGTGGTCTGCGCTATCTCGAAGCGACCGTCGCACCCGACAACACCGCTTCCCGCGCGCTGTTCGCGTCGTTCGCCCGGGACCGGGACACCGAGGCCGTGTGGAGTCCGCTCCTGACCGGGGAACACTTCCCCCAGGAGGGGGACACCCCGCACGAGCCCGAGGACCTGGTCCGGATCGGCCCGTTCGGGCAGGCACCGGGTCAGGG
Organism: Nocardiopsis sp. NPDC055824; assembly: GCF_053616335.1. NCBI lineage: Bacteria > Bacillati > Actinomycetota > Actinomycetes > Streptosporangiales > Nocardiopsidaceae > Nocardiopsis > Nocardiopsis sp. NPDC055824. The sequence continues at coordinate 1,926 of NZ_JBSHDN010000042.1, read as the reverse complement.
GCGTGACTGACCATCCGCACCGGATCGACCGATCCCGACCCACCCCGTCGTCCAAGCCATGAGCCCACGAACCTGGGGAAAGGAACCGAGGTACACACGATGGAGACCTTCCAGCGCCTGGAGTCCGAAGTCCGCGGATACTGCCGGAACTGGCCGGTCGTCTTCGACAGGGCGGTCGGAAGCCATGTCTACGACGAGACCGGCAAGCCTTACCTCGACTTCTTCGCGGGAGCGGGCTCGCTCAACTACGGGCACAACAACCCCGAGCTGAAGACCTCGCTCATCGAGTACCTGACGGACGACCGCATCGTCCACAGCCTCGACGCCTACAGCGTGGCCAAACGCGAGTTCCTGGAGACCTTCGAGCAGATCGTGCTCAAACCGCGGGACCTCGACTACAAGGTGCAGTTCCCCGGTCCGGCGGGCAACAACGCGGTCGAGGCCGCGCTGAAGCTGGCCCGCAAGTACACCGGCCGCTCGACGATCGTGAACTTCACCAACGGCTTCCACGGCATGACCCTGGGGGCCCTGGCCGTCACCGGCAACTCGATGAAGCGCGGCGGCGCGGGCGTGCCGCTCGACCACGTGGCCACGATGCCGTTCGACAACTACCTCGACGGGCGCACGCCCGACTTCCTGTGGCTGCGCAGCCTGCTGGACGACAGCGGCAGCGGGCTGGACAAGCCCGCCGCCGTCATCGTCGAGGCGGTCCAGGGCGAGGGCGGCATCAACGTCGCCAGCGCCCAGTGGCTGCGGGAGCTCTCCGACCTCTGCCGCGAGTACGAGATCCTCCTGATCGTCGACGACATCCAGATGGGCTGCGGCCGCACCGGCGACTTCTTCAGCTTCGAGGAGGCCGGGATCACCCCGGACATCGTCACGCTGTCCAAGTCCATCAGCGGCTACGGCCTGCCCATGGCCCTCACCCTGTTCAAGCGCGAGCTGGACGTGTGGGAGCCGGGCGAGCACAACGGCACCTTCCGCGGATTCAACCCGGCGATGGTGACCGGCGCCGAGGCGCTGCGCCGCTTCTGGAGCGACGACTCCTTCGCCGCCTCCACCAAGGCCAAGGGCGACATGGTCGCCGCGCGCCTGGGGGAGATGGCGGCGGAGCACTCCGACTTCGGCGCGCACGTGCGCGGCCGCGGGCTCGCCCGGGGTCTGGCCTTCGAGCAGGACGGCATCGCCAAGAAGGTGGCGGCCGAGTCGTTCGACCGGGGCCTGCTCCTGGAGACCTCCGGGCCCGAGGACGAGGTCGCGAAACTTCTTCCGCCGCTCACCGCGACGGAGGAGGAACTGACCGCCGGCCTTGACATCATGGCTGACGCGGCCCGTGCCGCGGTCAAGGTGGCGCAGCCGGCCTAGGCCCCGGCGGCGGTTCCACATCCACGCGGTACGGGGTCGGACGACACTCCCAGGAGGGAGGGTCGTCCGGCCCCGCGCCGCGTCGCACCACCCCAGCAAGGCGCAGCAGCGCGTTTAAGGAGCAAGCCAGTGATCGTTCGCAGCATGGACGAGGTCAACGACACCGAGGCCGACATCAAGACGGAGAACTGGCGCAGCCGCCGGATCATCCTGGCCAAGGAGAAGGTGGGCTTCTCCTTCCACGAGACCGTCCTGTACGCGGGCACCGAGTCGACCTTCTGGTACGCCAACCACGTCGAGCTCGTGCACTGCATCGAGGGCGAGGCGGAGCTGACCAACGAGGAGACCGGGGAGAAGCACACCATCACCCCGGGCACCCTCTACCTCCTCAACGGCCACGAGAAGCACACCGTCCGTCCCAAGACGGACTTCCGCGTGCTCTGCGTGTTCAACCCGCCCGTGACCGGGCGCGAGGTCCACGACGAGAACGGGGTCTACCCGCTCGTCGTGGAGGAGGACGCCCCCGCGTAGGGCGCCGACACGGCAGCAGGTGGGCGGGGC
>NZ_JBSHDN010000041.1:0-40288 GCF_053616335.1 Nocardiopsis sp. NPDC055824 | reverse complement strand
GGACAGGGGCGCCGTGTCCCGAGCACCGCTCGTCGTGCCGCTCGCGGCGGCACGCGCTGCCGTGGGCCGGGATGCCTGCCTCAGTACGTGGCCGCGGCGCCGAAGGCGACGATGAACATCAGGAGGACGAAGAGCAGGTAGAGGACGACGCAGATGAATCCGACCAGGCCGATGATCCCCATGATCTTGGCGACCTGCGCGGAGGACTGGGCTCCCGCGTAGTCACCCGACTCCCACTTGCTGTTGACCTGGAGCGCGAAGATCAGGCCGATGATGCCGATCACGGTGCACCCGAAGATGCCCAGGATGTTGAACATCAGGTAGTTCTTGGGCGGTCCGCCCGCGGGCGGGCCTCCGTACCCCGGCGCGCCTCCGTAGCCCGCGGGCGGGCCGTAGCCACCGCTGGGCGGGCCGTAGCCGCCGGTGGGAGGTCCGTAGCTCATAGGGGTCCAACCTTCCAGGACGTGTGTGTGGTGCGTTGACTCGTACGGGGGGTCGTGGCGCTCATCCGCTCAGACGGCGGAAGTGCCCTTCTGGTTCTGGCTACCAGCCGGGGAACAGCGGTGTTCCCGGGGCGAGGAAGGAGAACCAGGGCAGGTTGCGCAGGATCCAGTGGGCGGTGATGACGATCAGGAGCAGCCACAGGAACCAGCCCGGGGTGAGCTTGGGCGGCTTCGTGGGCGGTCGGACCGCCCTGACCAGCCACAGCGTGTAGGTCACCGCGATGTAGGGGAGCAGGAGCACCAGCAGGGGGTTCATGCTGATGGCGCCGAGGAAGTCGCCGTGCGTGGCCAGGGCGATCGCGCGCATGCTGCCGCAGCCGGGGCAGAACGTGCCGGTGAGCAGCAGCCACGGGCACGTGGGGTAGTTGCCGGGCTCGTTGGGGTCCACGAAGTGCAGGAGCGTGGCCCCGGTCAGGCCGAGGACACCCAGGCCGACGGGCCACACGACCGGGGGCAGGGCCCTGAGCCGGTGTTCGACGCGCTGGGTCCACGAGGGCGCGGCAGGCGTCTCGGGCCCGGCGGTCTCGGGTGGTTCGCTTGGGTGCACGGGACCAGCCTACGGGTTCGGGGAGGACAGGGTTCTGCCCCCGTGGCCACAGGGCGCACGGGGGCAGACACGTGCTCGGTGCGGGTGCCGACTAGTAGTACGTGGGCGTTGACGCAACGAGGAGCACGGTGCTCACGATGTAGAAGCCGATGCTCAGCACGTAGGCGATGCTGCCGAGGATGAAGGCGAGCTTCGTGAACTTCTTCGCCTGGGCCTGGGCCTGCATCGCGCCGGCCTGGTCGCCGCGGTTCCACAGGTCGTTGACCTTGGTCGCGTTGATGATCGCCGGAATGGCGAGGGGCCAGCAGCAGAAGACTGCGACGATCGCCCAGGTGAGGCCGTTGTCGGGCGGGGTGCCGCCGGGGGCGCCGTAACCGCCTCCGGGAGGCCCGTAGCCGCCGCCGGGGGGCGGGCCGGGGTTGCCGGGGGGAGGGGGACCGTAGCTCATGGTCGTACAACTTTCAGAAAGAGGACAAGGGATTTCGCACGGTGTGGAGAACACACCGGCCCGACATGGGGCAGGATCGGGTCACCGGAACGCGTACGTCACGGGCAGAAACGAATGATGCCAGACAGAGGGGACATCAGCCGACAGGCGACGACACGTTTGGCAGGTCCGGTGTGGTGAATCTACCTGCCCCATGGGACCTTCGTCCATTTTCCGTTACTCACTCGTTGTGAGCTGCGGTTTCGCGGAGGGGGGTCAGTTCTTGCCCGCCGTGGCCGAGACCTTCTGGGCGGCTTCCCACGCCTCACGGGTCTGCGGGTAGGGGCGCGGCTCCTTGCGGCCGAGGCCGGCCTTCTTCATGACGCCGGCGATGACGGCCAGGACGACGCTGAGGCCGAGACCGATGAGGGTCCACGTCACCAGGTCGCCGCCGAGGATGATGGCGACGGCCGCCACGGTCCATGCCACGATCCAGGAGAGGGTGAGGAACCAGGCGGAAACGGTGTTGCCGTGGTCGTCGTGGTGTTCGTCGGCCATCAGTGGTTCTCCTTCGGTTCGGCTGGCCGTGCTGCCAGCGGTGCGGGTTCGGCGGCGTCCCCGGGACCGGCGGGGTCCTCGGACCGGCCGCCGTCGGGGGCGTCGAGTGTGGGATCGTCACCGGCATCCAGCGATTTCCACAGGTCGGCAGGTGTCTCGGCCCGGGTCGCGCGCGGTGCGGCGTCCCGATCGTACCGGGTGCCCATGCCCGGCCAGGCAGGGGCTCGTACCGCGGACAGGAGCCCGGTGAGGACCAGGAGGACGGCGCCTCCCGCGGCCATGGCGGGGCCGAGCGCGGCCAGGTGGGGCGCCGCCGCCACCTGGGCGGTGCCCGCGGCGTCGGTGGCGTTCTTCGCCACGGCCTCCATGAGGGCGTCGGGCCGTGTTGCTCCCCACACGGAGGTCAGGGCGAGGACGCCGCCCGCGGCGACGAGGGCGCCGACGAGCCGCCGGGCCCATCCGCGTGTGGCGTACAGGCCCGCGATGCCGGCCAGGCCGGCCCACCCGATGCCGCTGGGCGCGCCGGTCAGGTCGGCCCCGGTGAGTGCGACGGGGACCGGCGGGACCGGTCCGGGCGCCGTGAGCTGGCCGGTCGCCCACTGCTGTCCGGCGGCGGCGAGGAGGAGTCCGGCGCCGGCGGCCAGGCCGAGCATGGTGGCGCCGTACTCGCGCCGGACGCGGGGGGATGTCGTGGAGGAGCTCACAGCAGTTCCCCGGCGTCGAAGCACGTGCGGTCGCCCGTGTGGCAGGCGGCGCCCTCCTGGTCGACGCGGACCAGGAGCGTGTCGCCGTCGCAGTCCAGTGCGACCGACACCACACGCTGGGTGTGGCCCGACGTGGCTCCCTTGACCCAGTACTCGTTGCGGCTGCGCGACCAGTAGGTGGCGGCGCGGGTCGTGAGGGTGCGGTGCAGCGCCTCGTCGTCCATCCAGGCGAGCATGAGCACCTCCCCGGTGTCGTGCTGCTGGACGACGGCGGGGACGAGGCCGTCCGCGGTCCGCTTGAGTCGGGCGGCGATGGCCGGGTCGAGGCTGGTGACGCTCATGTCCTCCAGGTTATGGCCGACCGTCCAGCGGTCCGCACCGGGTCGTGCCCAGCGGGACCGGGCGCGGGGCGTCCCCTTGGGGGCGTTCGTCCGGGGCGGTTAGAGTTCGTGCGTCCTCCCGGTTCGGGTGCCGCGGGCCGTCCCCGGCGCCCGCCGCGCTCCCCCGCCCCTTCCGTCCGCCGTCTCCACCCTGGGAGTTCCGTGACCGCCGAGACCCTGTCCGCCGACCTGGCGGGCAAGCCCGCAGCGCTGACCTCGCTCGCCACCCGCTTCCCCCGGTGGGACCCCTACGCCGCGCTGCCCGCGCTCCTGGCCGACGAGCCCGCCGCCGTGCGGTTCGTGGGCCTGGGTTCGGCCCGTTACGCCTGCGAGGTGGCGGCGGCCCGGCTGCGGCGCGCGGGCATCGCGGCGAGCGCGGACCGCTCCTCGTCCGCGGAGCAGCCGCCCGCCGGCCCGGAGACGCTGGTGGTGGCGGTGTCCCTGGGCGGCGGCCAGAGGGAGCTGTACACGGTGCTGGACCGGTACGTCGCGCGGTCACCGGTGATCGTGCTGGCCCCGTCCGCGGACCTGGTGGTGGGGCACTACGCGGACCTGCTGGTGCCGCTGCACGCGGGCGAGGAGGAGAGCGGCCTGGCCTGCCGGGCCTACCAGCACGCGCTGGCGTTGCTCCTGCTGCTGGGCCACCGCCTGGGCGCCCCTGTGTCCGGGAGCAGCCAGAACTTCCCGGGGCTGCTGCGCCGGGCGGCCAACGCCGCGAAGTCGCTGCTGGCGAGTGCTCCGGAGTGGGTGCCCGAGGCGGCGCGGATCCTGGAGTCGCCGCACGGCGTGCACCTGGTGGCGCCGGACGAGCGGATGGCGTCGGCCTCGCAGGGCGTCCAGGCCCTGCGCAAGGGTCCGGTGCGGGCGGCGTACGCGTGCGAGACCGGCGAGTGGTCGCACACGGACCGCTACCTGGCGGCCGTGACGGACTACCGGGCGCTGCTGTTCGCGGGGTCGGCCTACGACGAGCGGTTCGCCGAGCACCTGGGGCACCTGCGCGGCACGTTCGTGGCCGTGGGCCCCACCCCCGGGCACGAGCGCGTGCCGGGGGCGGAGCTGACCGTCCGCTACCCGGGCGACTCCGACCCAGATGTGAGCCTGCTGGTGGAGCCGCTGGTGGCGGAGCTGCTGGCCGCCCACTGGTGGAGGGCGTCCCGCCGCTGACGGACGGTGGCGGGGTCAGGCCGAGGAGCTGACCCAGGAGGCGTACAGGTCGGCGTACACGCCGGGCCGCGCGACGAGTTCGTCGTGCGACCCGCTCTGGACGATGCGGCCGTCGTCGAAGACCAGTACCCGGTCGGCCGCCTCGGCGGTGGACAGGCGGTGTGCGATGGCCACGGAGGTACGTCCCCGGGTGAGCCGGTCCAGGGCCCGCTGGATGCGGACCTCGGTGTGGGGGTCCACGGCCGACGTGGCCTCGTCGAGGACGAGCAGGTCGGGGTCGGCGACGTAGGCGCGCACGAGGGCGACGAGCTGCCGCTCCCCCGCCGACAGGGACTCTCCGCGCTGTCCGACCGGTGTGTCCAGGCCGTGCGCGAGGGAGTCGAGCCACTCGGAGAGGCCGAGTTCGGTGACGGCTGCCTCCAGCTCGGCGTCGGTGCTCTCGGGGCGGGCGAAGCGGATGTTGTCGCCCAGGGAGCTGTCGAAGAGGAAGCCCTCCTGCGGGACCATGACGACGCGGCTGCGCAGGGAGGAGAAGGCCACCTCGCGCAGGTCGGCGCCGTCGAGGCGCACGGTGCCCCTGGCGGGGTCCATGAGCCTGGTGAGGAGTTTGACGAAGGTGGTCTTGCCCGAGCCCGTCTCCCCCACGACCGCGACCCGGGTGCCCGGGGTGATCTCGACGGCGACGTCGTCCAGGACGACGGGGCCGTCGGGGTAGGAGTAGGTGACGTCGTCGAAGGTGACCCGGACCGGGCCGCGGGGCAGGACCTTGCCGGCCTCCCCGGGGTCGGCGATGTCGGGTGCGGTGTCCAGGACGCCCAGGACCCTGCGCCATCCGGCGATGGCGTTCTGGGCCTCGTTGAAGATCTCGGTCGCCATCATCATGGGCTGGATGAACAGGGTCAGCAGGAACAGGAAGGCGATGAGCTGTCCGGCGGTCAGGTCGCCGCCCAGGCCGAGCCAGACGCCGACGAGGACCACGGCCGCGTTGCCGACCGCGGAGACGATCTCGGCGAAGGGTGAGACCGCCATGGCCAGCCGCTGGGCGCGGACCTGGGAGCGCCGGGTCCTGGTCACGGTGGAGTCGATCCGCTCCGCGGTGCGCTTCTCGGTGCCGTGGGCGCGGATGACGGCCGCGCCCATGACGGTCTCGCCGATGACGCCGAGCATGTCGCCGGTGTTCTCGCGGACCTTCATGTACGCCGAGGACAGGTGCTTCTGGAGCCAGCGGACGCCGAACAGCAGCGGCAGCACGCAGACCCACACCACGATGGTGAGCTGCCAGGAGTAGACCGCCATGAGGGCGGTGGCGACGAGGAGCTGGCCGGCGCTGACGAGCAGGAGCAGGCCGCCCCACTGCATGAAGGTGCTGATCTGGTCGACGTCGCTGGTGACGCGGGAGACCAGGGCGCCCTTGCGCTCGCTGTTCTGGGTGAGCACGGACAGGTCGTGGACGTGCCGGAACGCCTTGCGGCGCAGGGTGGCCAGGCCGGACTCGGTGGCCCGGTACAGGCGCAGGTTCATCAGGTAGGACGCGACCATGGTGACCACGAGGAGTCCGGCGCAGACGGCCACCATGCGGGTGACGAAGGCGAGGTCGGGGCCTTCCGGTCCGGAGAGCCCGTTGTCGATGATCTGCTGGACGGCGACGGGGACGACGATCTTGCCGCCGGTGGCGACGACGGCGAACACCAGGGTGAGCCAGAGGCCCTGGGCGAACTCCGGGGAGAGCCGCAGGCCTCGCCGGACCGTGCCCATGGCGGTGTCGGTGGAGCGGTGCAGGGAGAGGAGCGGGTCGGCGGCGTCGCCGGCCTCCCGCCCGGGGTCCGGTTCGGGCCGCTGGTCGGCGCGGGTCTGGGCGGGTGCGCTCATCGGCTCGTCTCCTCGGTGGCGTGGTCGCCGTGCGCGGTGGCGGGCGGGGCGGGTTCGAGTGGTCCGGGTTCCTCGGGGAGGGGTTCGCGTTCGGCCTCGCCCTCGGCGGAGGCCCGTTCGTACGCGGTGACCAGCCTGGTGTAGCCGGGTGAGGCGGTGAGGAGCTCGTCGTGGGTGCCGCGGGCCAGGACGCGGCCCCGTTCCATGTAGACGACCTCGTCGGCGAGTTCGATGGTGGCGCGCCGGTAGGCGACGACGACCACGGTGGCGGCGTCGTCGCGTGCGCGCAGCCCGGCGAGGATCTGGGCCTCGACCTGCGGGTCGACGGCGGAGGTGGCGTCGTCCATGATCAGCAGCCGGGGCCGCCGGACGACGGCGCGCGCCAGGGCGAGGCGCTGGCGCTGGCCGCCGGACAGGGTGGTGCCCTTCTCCCCGAGCGGGGCGTCGAGGCCGCCGTCGAGTTCGCCGATGAAGCCGTCGGCGCGGGCCAGGCGCAGGGCGGCCCACACCTGCTCGTCGTCGATGTCGGCGCCGAGGGTGATGTTGTCGCGGACCGTGTCCTCGAACACGAAGGTGCCCTGGGGCACGAGGGCGGCGTGCCCGGAGACCTGGCCGCGGGCGAGGTCGCGGACGTCGACGCCGTCGAGGCGGATGTGGCCCGTGTCGGGGTCGACGAGGCGCATGAGCAGGGTGGTGAGCGTGGACTTGCCCGAGCCGGTGGGGCCGACGAGGGCGACGGTGCGGCCGGGGGCGATGTCCAGGTCCACTCCGTTGAGGACGGTGGTGCGGGCGGTGGTTTCCCCGTCGTCCATCAGGTCGCGGCCGCCGCCGTCGGCGTCGTAGGAGTCGGCGTAGGAGAAGGTGACGCCGCGGGCGCTCAGGGCGATGCCGCGGGGGCTGTCCTCCAGGGTCCGGTCGCCGTGCTCCATGGTGCCGCCGGATCCGAGGACGGACTGGACGCGGTCCCAGCCGACGACGCTGCGGGGCAGGTCGCCGAGGATCCACCCGAAGGAGCGGATCGGCAGGGCCAGGAGGGTGAAGAGGAAGGCGATCTGGACGAGGTCGCCGGGGTCGATGGCGCCGGTGGAGAGCCGCCACATGCCGAGGAGCAGGACGGCGAGCACGCCGAAGTTGGGCAGCGCCTCCATGACCGGGTCGAACATGGAGCGCATGCGGCCGACCTGGATGAGGGCGTCGCGGAGGCTGTGCGCGGACCGGGTGAAGCGCTCGGTCTCGGTGTCCTCCCTGCCGAGGGTCTTGACGACGAGGGCGCCGTCGAAGGACTCGTGGGCGACGCCGCTGACCTCGGCGCGCAGGGCCTGGGCCCGGGAGGCCATGGGTGAGACGCGGCGCTGGAAGACGACGTTGGCGGCGGCCAGGACGGGGAAGACGACGAAGGCGACCAGGGCGAGCACGGGGTCGGTGACGAGCATGGCCACCGCGGCGATGACGAGCATGAACACGCTGCCGACGGCCATGGGCAGCGGGGCGAGCGGCTGCCAGGCGGCCTCGACGTCGGCGTTGGCGTTGGAGAGCAGCTGGCCGGTGGGGTGGCGGTGGTGCCAGGAGAGCGGGAGTTCGAGGTACTTGCGGGCGACGGCGCGGCGGTAGCGGGCCTGCATGCGGAACTGCATGAGGGCGGCGAGCATGCGGCGCATGGCGATGCCGACGGCCTTGCCCAGGCCGACCGCGAGGAGCAGTCCGGCGGCGGTGGCGAGCGCGGCCGCGGTGGTGCTGCCCCGGGCGAACGCGGGGAGGATGGTGGTGTCGGTGAGGTGGCCGAGGACGGAGGCCGAGCCGACGGTGACGCCGGCGTGCAGCATGGCTCCGGCGACGGCGGCGAGGAAGATCCACGGTTCGGTGCGCGCGGCGACCCACAGGACGCGCATGCCCCGGCCGAAGATCCCGGCGCCGGCGGTGTCCGCGGCGCGGTCGCCGGTCCCGGCGCCGCCGACGGGCTCCTCCGGTGGCGCGGAGCCCTCCCCGGTCCCCGGATCCCTCGTGCTGGTGCCCTGCGCCATACGCCCCCCGTTCGTCTGCCTGCCGGTCCCGCCGGCACGGCCCGGCCCCTCACGCGCCGACGCCCTCCGGGCATGCCGAAGGGGACGTGGGTGCGTGTGTCCAGCCAACCTATCCAGCGGAACCGACAAGGTTCCACCGGATTGTTTCAGCGCGGTTCGCGCCGGGGCTATTCCGGCCGGGAGGGTCCGGCGGTCGCGGGAGCGCCCGGGGGCGGGGGACGGCGCCCGGGGCGGGCGGAGGGGTCCGCGTGCGGTGGCCGGCGCACGCCGGGTGGGGTGGTCGACGGGGCGCCCGGTCCACCGGGGTGGTCCGGGCGCCGTGGCGGTCGGAGCGGCCGTCCTCCGACCGCCGGGTACTACTGGGCCGCGACCTGGTAGGTGACCAGCGCGCGGAAGGTCAGGCGGCCGGTGATGCCGTCGACCCCGATGCCGAACTCGCGCTGCGCGGCGCGGACCGCCCGCTCGGTGGCGGGGCCGTACTGGCCGTCGACGGCGAGCCCGGAGGCGATCCCCTTCTCCTTGAGGAGGACCTGGATCGCCTCGACGACGAGTCCGCGGGTGCCCGGGCCGTACTCGCCGAAGGTGCGCTCGCGCAGCAGCAGCCAGGTCTCCTCGTCGAGCGCCCCGGTCTCGACGAGGTCGTTCGGGTTGTCCCGCTGGTAGCGCTTGACCGTGTTCTCGAGGCTGAGGTTGAAGAACCGCGAGGTGGTGCTGTCCGAGCGGTAGCCGTGGTGGGCGAGCAGCTTGCGTGCGGCCGCGATGTCGACCGACCGGTCGCCCCTCACGTAGTACGGCCACGCCTCGGCCTCGATCTGGGCGACGACCTGCTCGGAGGTGCGGTTGAGGTTGTCGGCGGAGGCCGCGGGAGCGGTGGCGACGACGGCGGTGGCGGCGACCGCGGAGGCGGCGATCAGGGAGACGAAACGCCTACCAAAACCACCAAAAAAGTGCGGAAACATGCGAAAAAAGGTCCTTCCCCCGTGGGTAATGGGCACTACGGGGATCATGCTCACACGAAGCATCGGCGTGTCGAGGCAACGCCACACGGAAACGACTACGTGTCGTCATACGGACGCGCAAGGTCCCCGGGACGTACTCGTCCCGGGGACCTTGCGCACTTCCACCCGCCGAAATCCCTCAGCGCACCGCGTGGCCCGCCTCGCGCAGGCTCCGCTTGACGTCGGCGACGGTGAACTCGCCGAAGTGGAAGACCGTCGCGGCCAGCACCGCGTCCGCGCCCGCCTCCACCGCCGGGACGAAGTGCTCGACCGCCCCCGCGCCGCCGGAGGCGATCAGGGGCACGTCCACCCGGGCCCGCGCCCCGCGGATCAGCTCCAGGTCGAAGCCGGCCCTGGTGCCGTCGGCGTCCATCGAGTTGAGCAGGATCTCCCCCGCGCCCAGCCCGGCGGCGCGCTCGCACCACTCCAGGGCGTCGATCCCGGTCCCGCGGCGGCCGCCGTGGGTGGTGACCTCGAACCCGCTGGGGGTCGGCCGGTCGCCCTCGCGCACCCGGCGCACGTCGGCGGAGAGCACCAGGACCTGGCGGCCGAAGCGCTCGGCGATCTCCTCGATGAGCTCGGGCCGGGCGATGGCGGCCGTGTTGACGCCCACCTTGTCCGCGCCCGCCCGCAGCAGGAGGTCGACGTCGTCGGCGGTGCGCACCCCGCCGCCCACGGTCAGCGGGATGAACACCTGGTCGGCGGTGCGGCGGACCACGTCGTAGGTGGTCTCCCGGTCGCCGCTGGAGGCGGTGACGTCGAGGAAGGTGAGCTCGTCCGCGCCGGCCGCGTCGTAGCCGTGGGCGAGCTCCACCGGGTCGCCCGCGTCGCGCAGGTTCTCGAAGTTGACGCCCTTGACCACCCGCCCGGCGTCCACGTCCAGACAGGGGATGACGCGCACGGCCAGGCTCACCGGACCACGTCCTCGGCGTCGCGCACCGCAGCCAGGGCGTCCTCCAGGGTGAACGCGCCCTCGTACAGCGCGGTGCCCATGATGGCGCCCTCCACCCCCAGCGGGACCAGGGTGGCGATGGCCCTCAGGTCGTCCAGGCTGGACACGCCGCCGCTGGCGACCACCGGCTTGTCGGTGCGCTCGCACACGGTGCGCAGCAGGTCCAGGTTGGGGCCCTTGAGGGTGCCGTCCTTGTTGACGTCGGTGACGACGTACCGGGCGCAGCCCTCCGACTCCAGCCGGTCCAGGGTCGCGAACAGGTCGCCGCCGTCCCGGGTCCAGCCGCGCGCGGCCAGGGTCGTGCCGCGCACGTCCAGGCCGATCGCGATCCGGTCGCCGTGCTCGGCGATGATCCTGGCGCACCACTCCGGGTTCTCCAGGGCCGCGGTGCCGATGTTGACCCGGCGGCACCCGGTGGACAGCGCGGCGGCCAGCGACTCGTCGTCGCGGATGCCGCCGGACATCTCCACCTTGACGTCCAGGCGTCCCACGATGTCGCGCAGCAGGTCGCGGTTGTGTCCGCGCCCGAACGCGGCGTCCAGGTCCACCAGGTGGATCCACTCGGCCCCGGCGTTCTGCCAGGCCGTGGCGGCCTCGAAGGGGTCGCCGTACTGGCCCCCCGAACCGGCCTTGCCCTGGACGAGCTGGACGGCCTGCCCGCCCGCCACGTCCACGGCGGGAAGCAGTTCGAGTGCGGGGGACGACGGGGTGTGCTCGCCGGTCATGAAACCTTCTCGTGCTCGGTGGGAAAACGTCGGTCAGAGGGTGGCGACCCAGTTGGCGAGCAGGCGGGCGCCCGCGTCGCCGGACTTCTCCGGGTGGAACTGGGTGGCGCACAGCGGCCCGTTCTCGACGGCGGCCACGAACGGCTCGCCGTGCTCGGCCCAGGTGACCCCGGGCTCGCGGATGCGCTCGTTGTGCGTGGAGAACTCCCACTCGCGCACCGCGTAGGAGTGCACGAAGTAGAAGCGCTCCTGCGGGCCGATCCCGGCGAAGAGCCGCGTGTCCGCGGGGGGCCGGACGGTGTTCCAGCCCATGTGCGGCACGATCGGCGCGCGCAGGCGGTCCACGGTCCCGGGCCACTCGCCGCAGCCCTCGGTCACCTGGTCCCCGGCCCTCGGGTCGGCGCGCTCCACGCCCCGGTCGAAGAGGACCTGCATCCCCACGCAGATGCCCAGGACGGGGCGGCCCCCGGCCACGCGCCGACCGATGATCCGGTCGCCGCCGGCCGCTCTGAGGCTGGACATGCAGGCGCTGAACGCGCCGACGCCCGGGACGACGAGGCCGTCCGCCTCCAGTGCGACGTGCGGGTCGGAGGTGACGGTGACGTCGGCGCCGGTGCGCTCCATGGCGCGCTGCGCCGAGCGCAGGTTGCCGGAGCCGTAGTCGAAGACGACCACTCGTGACGGCATGGGAACTGCCCTTCCTCTACAGGTAGCCCAGTCGGAGAGCGCCGGAGGCGACGGCGAGCACGGTGCAGCCGGCCAGGGCCACGGCGATGAGCCTGTTGACCTTCCACATCGCGTAGGCGCCCCCGGCCAGGAAACCGCCCAGCACGACGAGGGCGATCCCCCACAGGTCGGTGTCCATCTACAGGGCGCCCTTGGTGGAGGGGATGCCGCTGACGCGCGGGTCCTTCTCCGTGGCGGAGCGCAGGGCGCGCGCCAGTGCCTTGAACTGGCACTCCACGATGTGGTGGGCGTTGCGCCCGTAGGGGACGCGCACGTGCAGGGCGACCCGCGCCTGGGCGACGAAGGACTCCAGGATGTGGCGGGTCATGGTGGTGTCGTAGTCGCGGCCGATGATCGGCGCCATGCCCTCGGGTTCGCTGTGGACCAGGTAGGGGCGGCCGGAGACGTCGACGGTCACCTCGGCCAGTGCCTCGTCGAGGGGCACCTTGGCGTCGGCGAAGCGGCGGATGCCGGCCTTGTCGCCGAGCGCCTCCCGGAAGGCCGCGCCCAGGGCCAGGGCGGTGTCCTCCATGGTGTGGTGCGAGTCGATGTGCAGGTCGCCCTCGGTGCGCACGGTCAGGTCGAACAGGCCGTGCTTGGCGAGCTGGTCGAGCATGTGGTCGAAGAAGCCGACGCCGGTGGAGACGTCGGCGACGCCGGTGCCGTCCAGGTCGATCTCGACCAGGACCTTGGTTTCCTTGGTTGCGCGTTCGACGCGCCCGATACGGCTCATGGTGACTCTCCCGGTGGTTCTGGCGGGTGCGGTGGGGCGGGGCCGGCGGGTCCCGGAGGCGCGGTCAGCGGCCGGTCGCGCGGAGGAGCGCTGCCCGGAAGGCGGCCATCTCCTCCGGGGTGCCGACGGTGACGCGCAGCCAGCCCGGCGGACCGACCTCGCGGATGAGGACCTGCTGGTCGAGCATCGCCTGCCACACCTCGGTGCGGTCCTCGAACTCACCGAACAGGACGAAGTTCGCGTCGGAGTCGGCCACGGCGAAGCCGTGCTCGCGCAGCCAGGCGACGGCGGCGTCGCGTTCGGCGCGCAGGTCGTCGACGGCGCCGAGGAGTTCGTCGGAGTGGTCGAGCGCGGTGAGCGCGACCGTCTGGGTGACGGCGGACAGGTGGTAGGGCAGGCGGACCAGCTGGAGGGCGTCGACCACGGCCGGGTGCGCGGCCAGGTAGCCGACGCGGGCCCCGGCCAGGGCGAACGCCTTGGACATCGTGCGCGAGACGATCAGCCTGGGGTGGTCGGCCAGCAGGGTGAGCGCGCTGGGCGTGCCCGTGCGGCGGAACTCGGCGTAGGCCTCGTCCACGACCACGACCCCGGGCGCCGCGTCGGCGACGCGCGCGATGTCGGCGATGTCCAGGGCCGTGCCGGTGGGGTTGTTGGGCGAGGTGAGGAAGACCACGCTGGGCCGGTGCTCGGCGATCGCGGCCAGGGCCGTGTCGGTGTCGATCCGGAAGTCGGCGTCGCGCGGCACGGACACCCATCCCGTCCCGGTGCCCCGGGAGATGATCGGGTGCATCGAGTAGGACGGCTCGAAGCCCATGGCGGTCCTGCCCGGCCCTCCGAAGGCCTGGAGGATCTGCTGGAGGACCTCGTTGGACCCGTTGGCAGCCCACACGTGGGCGCCGGTCAGACCGTGGCCGAGGTAGGAGGCCAGGCCCTCGCGCAGGCGGACCGCGTCCCGGTCGGGGTAGCGGTTGAGGCCCAGCGCGGTGGCGGCCACGGCGTCGGCCAGGGCCCTGGCGAGGCGGGGCGAGGGCGCGTGCGGGTTCTCGTTGGTGTTGAGGACCACCGGCACGTCCAGTTGGGGCGCCCCGTAGGGCGAGCGCCCCCGCAGGTCGTCGCGGAGTGGCAGGTCGTTCAGTGTGAAGCTCACGGGTTCCACGCTCATGGTCGGTTGTGGGCGGGCGGGTGTGCGGGGCTCCCGCGGCCTGTGCGGCCGCGAGGTCCCCGGCCCCCTCCCGCCGGGCGGTCGGCCGCAGGGCTCAGGCCGTCACCGGGTTCGTGCGCGCGGCGACGGCCTCGCCGTGCGCGGGCAGGTCCTCGGCGTCGGCCAGGGTGATGACGTGGTGGGCGACGTCGGCCAGCGCGTCGCGGTCGTAGTCCACGATGTGCACCCCGCGCAGGAAGGTCTGCACGCTCAGGCCGCCGGAGTGGCAGGCGCAGCCGCCGGTGGGCAGCACGTGGTTGGACCCGGCCGCGTAGTCGCCGAGGGAGACCGGTGAGAAGTCGCCGACGAAGACAGCCCCCGCGTTGCGCACGCGCGCGGCCCGCGCGGGGGCGTCCACGGTCATGATCTCCAGGTGCTCGGCGGCGTAGGCGTCCACGACCGCGAGCCCGTGTTCGAGGTCGTCCACCAGGACGATGCCGGACTGCGGACCGGACAGGGCCTCGCGGACGCGGCCGCTGTGCTTGGTGGCGGCGACGCGCCGCTCCAGGTGCCCGGTGACGGCGTCGGCGAGCGCCTCGTCCGGGGTGACCAGGACCGAGGCCGCGACGACGTCGTGCTCGGCCTGGCTGACGAGGTCGGCCGCGACGTAGTCGGCGTTGGCGGTGGAGTCCGCCAGGATCGCGATCTCGGTGGGGCCCGCCTCGGCGTCGATGCCGATGACGCCCTTGAGCAGGCGCTTGGCCGCAGCCACCCAGATGTTGCCCGGACCGGTGACCATGTCGGCGCGCCGGCACCCCTCGGCGCCGTAGGCGAACATGGCGATGGCCTGGGCGCCGCCGACCGCGTAGACCTCGTCCACGCCCAGCAGGGCGCACGCGGCGAGGATGGTCGGGTGCGGCAGCCCGCCGAAGTCGCTCTGCGGCGGTGAGGTGACCGCCAGGGAGCGCACCCCCGCCTCCTGGGCGGGGACGACGTTCATGATGACGCTGGAGGGGTAGACGGCCCGGCCGCCCGGCACGTAGAGGCCGACGCGGTCGACCGGGATCCACTTCTCGGTGACGGTGCCGCCCGGGACGACCTGGGTGGTGTGGTCGGAGCGGCGCTGGTCCCGGTGGACCTTGCGGACGCGGCGGATCGACTCCTCCAGCGCGGCGCGCACGGCCGGGTCGAGACCGGTCAGGGCCCCCTCGATCGCCTCGGCGGGCACGCGGATGTCGGTGAGCCGGACGCCGTCGAAGCGCTCGGTGAGCTCGATCAGCGCCTCGGTCCCCCGATGGCGCACGTCCTCGCAGATGGGACGTACGCGGTCGGCGGCGGCCGCCACGTCCAGTTCCGCGCGCGGAAGGGCTTCGCGCGGGTCGCCTTGGGTGCCTCGGAGGTCGATTCGACTGATCACGGGCCCAGTCTAGGGGGCCTCGCGCATTCGGTGGGCTGCGGCGTCCGGATGATGGACACCACACCTTCGCGACCGGCGGGTACGCGATCGCGGCGACCCGGGCCGACAACCACCGCAAATACCGCGAATAAGTGTCGCCTAACTTTGGGACACCTAACCTAATTTGACTTCAGAAAGGCTTGCCTAACAATGAGCGACACGTTTTGGCGCGTTTCGTAAAACTCTTATCGATGAGTTATCGTAGGGCCATGACTTCGAACAAGAGCAGCGATATCGGCCTTTCCAAGTTCCACCGCCTCCTGGTCGACCAGGTACGGCACGAGTTCACGGCCTCGCACCAGTACGTCGCCATCGCCGCCTGGTTCGACGACCAGGACCTGCCCCAGCTGGCGCGGGTCTTCTACGAGCAGTCCCTGGAGGAGAGGGACCACGCGATGATGATCGTGCGGTTCCTTCTCGACAGCGACATCCAGTTCGCGCTCCCCTCCGTGGACGAGATCGAGACCGATTTCTCCACCCCCCGCGACCTGGTCGCCCTGGCCCTTCGCCAGGAGCGCGAGGTGACCGACCAGTTCCAGAGACTGGCCAAGGTCGCCCGCGACGAGGACGACTACACGGGCGAGCAGTTCCTCCAGTGGTTCATCCAGGAGCAGACCGAGGAGGTCGCCAAGATGTCGACGCTCCTCAACGTGGTGGACCGCGCCCAGGGCAACCTGTTCGACGTGGAGACCTTCGTGGCCCGCGACATGCCCAGCGAGGACAACGGGAGCCAGGGCGCTCCCGGCACCGCGGGCCCCGCGGTCTCCTGACCGGCGCGGCCCTCCGGCCACGCGGCCGCCCGGTGGGCGGCCGCCTCCCGTGCGGCCCGGGGCCCGGACGCCCGTTCCCGAGGGGGGAGCCGGGAGCCGGCCCCGGGCCGTACGCGCGCCCGGACGCGTTCCGGTGTTCGGCCGAGGCCGAGCCGGGATTCCCCCGGGCCGTACGCGCGCCCGGACGCGCCGACCCGCGCGACGCCGTCGCCCCGCCGGGAGGGAGGCATACTGGGGGCATGCCCGTGGCACTGCCGATCTTCCCGTTGAACACCGTCCTGTTCCCCGGTATGACCGTTCCCCTGCACGTCTTCGAGCGGCGGTACCGGGCCCTGGTCTCGGAGCTGCTCGGCCCCGCCCTCGCCCAGAGCGAGGTGACCGGGCACGACCGGGGACCGCGCCGGTTCGGCGTGGTGTGGATCGAGCTGGGACACGAGGTGGCCGCCGAGTCGGGCCAGGGCGCGGGCGGGGCCGACACCGGGGTGCCGACGATCGGCGGTCCGGGGACCTCGCTCCCCAGGGTGGCCGCCACCGGCTGCACAGCCCTGCTGCGCAACGTGCGCACCTACGACGACGGGCGCTACGACCTGGTGGTCGAGGGGGGCGCCCGGTTCGCGGTCACCGACCTGGCCGAGGTGGACGCCTCCTCCCCCGAGGTGTACTCGACCGCCTCGGTGTCGTTCCTGCCCGAGCCCCTGGGTCCTGACGCCGACGAGCACGCCGAGCACGTACGGGACCTGTTCGGGACCTACTCCCAGCGGTTGGCGTCGATCGGGATGTCGCCGGACTCCGCGCCGGAACTGCCCAAGGACCCCATCGCCCTGTCGTACTCCGTGGCCGCGTCGGTCGTGCTGGACCAGTCCGAGAAGCAGCGGATGCTGGAGGCGGAGGACGCCGCGACACGGCTGGCGGTGGCGGCCAGGTTCCTGCGCCGGGAGAACCGCATCGTGGCGGCCCCCACCCTCCCCAACCTGCCCGCGGGCCCCTTCCTCAGCAACGGCGTCTCCTTCAACTGACCCGGGGCGGGGACGATCCGCACCCCGCCACCGGGGCCCGCCCCTCCCCGCAGGTCCCCTCGTGGGACGCGCGGGTCCGGGTCTAGCCTGCTGTACGGACAGGTGCGGCCGGCGCGGCCCGCCCGGGACCGGCCCGGACGCTTCGCGCGGACCGTCGACGCACATCCGCGCGCTCGCGCGCAGACAGGAACCAGGAATTCCGATGAGCGGAAAAGCCACACCCGCGACCGTGGCCGCCGGGCGGACCAAGACCACCTACACCCTGCACCCCTACGAGGTGGACGGCGGCTCGGAGGGGAGCTCCTACGGCGCCGACGCCGCCGACGCGCTCGGGGTGCCCCGCGAGCACGTCTTCAAGACTCTGATCGCCGAGGTGGACGGGGTGTTCACGGTGGGGGTCGTCCCGGTGAGCACCTCGCTCGACCTCAAGGCGCTCGCCGCCGCGGTCGGCGGCAAGAAGGCCGCCATGGCCGACCCCGACAGGGCCGAGAGGATCACCGGCTACGTCAGGGGCGGGATCAGCCCGCTGGGCCAGCGCAAGCGGCTGCGGACGGTGATCGACTCCTCGGTGACGGACCTGGCCTCCGTCTACGTCTCGGCGGGGAGGCGCGGCCTGCAGATGGAGCTGCGCCCGAACGACCTGATCGCGCTCACCGACGCGGTCACCGCCCCGATCTGCGCCGGCTGACACCGGTCCGGCCACGGGCGGCGGCCGGCGCGGGGGCGGGGCGCGGCGACGCACCGCAGCGGACTGCCACGTTCCCTCCCCGCCGGGGCCGACGTCCGGGAAGGCCCGCGGAGGGGCTGTTGCCGGGCTACCTACCCGGGGGTAGCTTTGTGAAATGGGCAACACATCCCCCTTCTCCTCCGTTCCCGGTATGTTCACCCACCGCGTCGCCGAGTCCGGTGACGCCGTGGCGTTCAGCCATCCCGTCCCCGACCCGAGCGGCGCTCCCGAGAAGTGGGAGACCCTCACCTGGTCCCAGACCCTCGACCGCGTGCGCGACCTCGCGCTGGGCCTGCACTCCCTGGGAGTGACCTCCCAGGCGCGGTGCGCCATCGCCTCCGGCACCCGGATGGAGTGGATCCTCGCCGACCTGGCCATCCTCTGCGCCGGCGGCGCCTCCACCACCGTCTACCCCTCCAGCACCCCGCCCGACTGCGCCTACATCCTCTCCGACTCCGGCAGCATGGTGGTCTTCGCCGAGGACGCCGCACAGGTCGCCAAGCTCGTCGACCAGCGGGCGCAGATCCCCGGCGTGTCCAAGGTGGTCGTCTTCGACGGCGACGGGGACGGCGACTGGGTCATCACCCTGGACGAGCTGTCCGCCCTGGGCGCGGAGCTCCGGGAGGAGAGACCCGGCCTGTTCGACGCACTCGTCGCGGCGGTCCGGCCCGACCACCTGGCCACCCTCATCTACACCTCCGGCAGCACCGGAAGGCCCAAGGGCGTGCGCCTGGACCACTCCAACTGGCTTTACGAGGCCCAGGCGGTCCAGGACCTGGACGAGGAGCTGCGCGGGCAGGGCTGGGAGATGCTCACCCCCGACGACGTCCAGTACCTGTGGCTGCCCCTGTCCCACGTCTTCGGCAAGCTCATGCAGGTCAGCCAGTTGCGGATCGGTTTCAGGACCGCCGTGGACGGCCGGGTGGACAAGATCGTGGACAACCTGGCGATCGTGCAGCCCACCTTCATGGCGGCCGCGCCGCGCATCTTCGAGAAGGTGTACAACCGGGTCGTCATGCAGGCCGCGGAGGGCGGCGCCGCCAAGTACCGGATCTTCCGGTGGGCCGCGGGGGTCGCGGACCGGGTCGCCCGCGAGAAGGAGGAGGGGCGGACGCCCACCGGCCTGTTGGCCGTCCAGCACCGGGTGGCGGACCGGCTCGTGTTCTCCAGGCTGCGGGCGCGCTTCGGGGAGCGCCTCAAGTTCTTCGTCTCCGGCAGCGCCCCGCTCTCCCCCGAGATCGGCCGGTTCTTCTACGGGGCCGGAATCCTCATCCTGGAGGGCTACGGCCTCACCGAGACCAGTGCGGGCACGTTCCTCAACCGGCCGGGTTCGGTCCGGTTCGGCACCGTGGGCCTGCCCATGCCCGGCACGGAGGTCAAGCTCGCCGAGGACGGCGAGATCCTCATCCGCGGCGGGTGCGTGATGCGCGGCTACCACAACCTGTCCGGCGCCACCGAGGAGGCGCTCGGCCCGGACGGATGGTTCGCCACCGGCGACATCGGCGTCCTGGAGGGCGGACACCTGCGGATCACCGACCGCAAGAAGGAGCTCATCAAGACGTCCGGCGGCAAGTACGTCGCGCCGCAGGGGATCGAGAGCCGCTTCAAGGCGCTGTGCCCCTACGTGAGCAACCTGGTCGTGCACGGCGACAGGCGCCCCTACTGCACCGCGCTGGTGGCCCTGGACCCCGAGGCCGTCGGCGTGTGGGCGGCCGAGAACGGACTGGGCCACCTCGACTACACGGCACTGACCGCGGAGCCCCGGGTGCGGCAGATGGTCCAGGAGGCCGTCGACGAGCTGAACAGGGGGCTGCCCCGGCACGAGACGGTCAAGAGGTTCACCGTCCTCCCCCACGACCTGACCGTGGAGGAGGGCGAGATCACCCCCAGTCTCAAGATGAGGCGGAGGACGATCGAGGCCAAGTACCGGCACCTCCTCGACGCCATGTACGAGGACTCGGTCCGGCCCCTCTGAGGCGCACGCGGCCGGGGGTCAGCGCCCGGTGCCCTCCGGTCCGGACGGGTCGTGTTCGACCGCGACAGGCGCACCGCGGGCGGGCGGCGCCGGGGGCAGCCCGCCGTCCCGCGGCGTCCGGTCCCCGCCCTCCTGCCCGACGGCTCCCTCCGCCGCCCCCTCGGGCGGCGCGGGAGGGGGCGGGGGGACGCCGGGCAGGTCGCGGCGCACGATGCTGACCGCGTCGAGCAGGCCGTACTGGAGCACGAACACGAAGGGCCAGGCCACCAGGAACGCGGTCGCGTCCAGGTGGAGCCCGGTCACGACCGTCGCGCCGGACTCCGCCGCCCCGACGGCGGCGTGGACCCCGCCGTCCAGTGCCACCCCGACGCGCCAGGTGAGCAGGGCGCCCGCGACCGCGCCCAGGAAACCCGCGACCAGGACGGCCAGGCGCAGGTCCTGGAGGCGTCGCCGGGCCAGCGGGAACTGGACCATGTAGGCCGCGTACCCGGTGGCCAGGCCGGCGAGCGCGGTCATGACGACGAAGTAGCCCTCACCGGCGAACACGTCCTCGGTGGTGCCGGTGAAGACCTGCCCGTCGCCCAGCGCGGTGCCCTCCGCGCGGGGCGCGAACTGCCACCACACCAGGCCCAGCAGCGCGCCCAGCAGAACCAGGGCCCCGAAGACGCACGCCCCCACGGCCAGCTGTCGTAGCGGCGCCGCCCCGTCCGCGCGGTTCTGCTCCGTCATCTCCCCAACTCTCCTCACCCCGTCCCGGTCCCACCCCGGAAAACCAGTGGATACAGGGCATAGCCGGAACGGAGAATACCGGCATGAGCGACGAGAACAGCCCTCCGGCCGCACCCGCGCCCCGGCGTGTCGATCCTCCCCTGGCGGCCGACGAGCGCACCATGCTCACCAGTTATCTGGACAGGCAGCGCGCCACGGTCCACCTCAAGTGCGCCGGTCTGGCCTCGGAGCTGTCGGGGGCGGCTCCCCTCCCCACCTCTCCGCTGATGACCGCGGGCGGCCTCGTGTCCCATCTGCGGTGGGTGGAGGCGTTCTGGTTCGAGGTGGTGATGCTCAACCAGGCCGACCGGGCGCCGTACTCGCTGGAGGACCCGGACGCCGAGTTCCGCGTCGGCGCCGAGCTGCCGCTCACGGGGCTGCTCGACGACTACGCGGCCCAGTGCGCGCGCTCGCGCGAGATCACCGCGAGGCTGGAGCTGGGGGCGTCGGCCCGCCGTTCGCGGCCGCAGCCGACCCTGCGCTGGGTGCTCCTGCACATGATCGAGGAGACCGCCCGCCACAACGGGCACCTGGACGTCCTGCGCGAACTCGCCGACGGCGTGACCGGGCAGTAGGACCGGGCCAGGGCCGGGGCGCGCCCCCGGAGCCCTCCCCGTCCACGGCCTCCCGCACCGGGGACGGCGCCTCCGGAAATGCGCTGGCGCGCGAGGGGCGCCGACCGGACAATACGGGGATGAACGACGAGAACGTCCCCCTGACCGCCCCCGGCCGCGTCGATCCGCCCATGGCGGCCGACGAGCGCACCATGCTCACGACGTGGCTGGAGTGGCACCGCGCCACGGTGCACGCCAAGTGCGTGGGCCTGTCCCCCGGGCACGCCTCCGCCACCCCGCTTCCGACGTCGCCGCTGATGAGCGTCGGCGCCGTGGTCTCGCACCTGCGCTGGGTGGAGCACGCCTGGTTCGAGAAGCTCCTGATGGGACTGCCCGAGAACGGGCATGCGACCCCCGAGGACCCCGACGCCGAGTGGCGGCGCGGCAGTGAGCTCCCCCTGTCCCTGCTGCTCGACGAGTACGAGGAGCAGTGCGCGCGCTCGCGCGAGATCACCGCGGGGCTCGACCTGGACGCGGTGGCCGCCACCGCCCGGAAGGACGAGGAGCCCACCACCCTGCGCTGGGTCCTGGTGCACATGATCGAGGAGACCGCCCGCCACAACGGGCACCTGGACCTGCTGCGCGAACTCGCCGACGGGGTGACCGGCGAGTAGGGCGGGACCGGAACCGGGGCCGGACCGCGGAGGGCCCGTGCCGACCGCTGGAAACCCAGGGTCGTGTCCACGGGCCCCCGGCGTCCCCGGCTCAGAGGCCGGCGTCCTCCTCGGGGTCCGGCTCCGGGGCGGTGTCCTCCTCGGCCAGGATCAGGTAGAGGTTGCGCCGTGTCTCGGCCAGGAGCCGCTTGGCGCGGTCCAGCTGGTCGTCGGTGCCCGCCTGGGCGACCTGGGCGGCGGCCGCCGCCAGCTGGTACGCCAGGCCGCCGATCTCCTCGTAGCGGGACCGGCTGTCCGCGTGGGCGTCCGCACCCGCCTCCCAGGGCGGGGTGAGCCCGGCGCCGTTCTCGTCCAGGTAGGCGATGCCCTCCTCGGTGAGCCGGTAGGGACGGCGACGCCCCTCCCCCTCCTCCTGTGCGACCAGGCCCTCGTCCTCCAGCTGCTGGAGCATCGGGTAGACGGACCCGGGGCTGGGCCGCCACATGCCGCCGCTGCGGTCGCGGCCCTCGCGGATGATCTCGTAGCCGCTGCGCGGCTCCTCGGCGATGAGCAGCAGGATGCCGGTGCGGACGTCGCCGCGTCGGGCCCGGCGCCCGTCGCCGCGACCGCCCCGGTGGCCGCCGGGACCGTGTCCGAAACCGCCGAACGGGCCCCCGAAGGGGACTCCCGCCCCTCCCCAGGGTCCGCCTCCCGGCGGGACTCCGGGAGGCGGCGGGGGCGGCGGCGGTCCGAACTGCGCCCGGTCGCCGCCGTGCTCGTGTCCGTACTCGTGCGGGTGGGGGCCGCGGTGCGCGTCGGCCGGGTGCCGGTCCCAGGGACGCCGCGCACGCTCGGAGCGTCCGCCGCGTGCGTTCCAGGACCAGGGGCCGGGAAGTGCCATGGCGCTCATGCTGTTCTCCTTCTATCGATACAGAGAGACTGTCTACTCTGTTCTGATAGCTCAAAGATATATCGTTAACTTTCTTCCGGCAAGTCCCGGACACAGAAGAATCCCCGTGGGCCGCACCGCGCGGCTCACGGGGATCCTGATCGCTCGGGGATGCTCCTATGGATGTCAAGCAGCTTGAGCGAGGCCGCTGTCGATGGGACTTCGGTTGGTGGCCGTGTCACGCACCGACCGCGTCAGCACGCGGTAGACCTCCCGGGCCACATGGCGTTTGAGACAGCGCATGATGTCCTTCTTCGACAGGCCCTGCCCGGTGCGCCGCTCGACGTAGGCGCGGGTGCGCCCGTCCCAGCGCATCCGTACCAGCACGATGGTGTGCAGGGCGTGGTTGGCGGCCCGGTCACCGCCCCGGTTGAGCCGGTGCCGGTCCCGCCGCCCGGACGAGGCCGGCACCGGCGCGACCCCGCACAGGTGCGCGAACGCCGCTTCCGAGGCCAACCGGCCGGGGTTGTCCCCGGCCGTGGCCAACAGCTGCCCGGCCACGTCCGGCCCCACCCCCTTCAACTCCAGCAGCTCCGGGGCCGCCCGACGGGTCAGGGCCCCGAGCTCGGCGTCCAGACCGGCGAGCTCCTCCTCCAGAGCGATGATCCGCCTGCCCAGACGGCGCAGCGCGAACTTGACCGCCTGGGCGGGGTCGGCCAGATCCGCACCGGGCCGCAGTCGCGCGCACGTGGTGGCCAGCACCTTGGCCGAGAGCCCGCGCAGCCCCGCGCGCACCTGTTCAGGGGAGGTGATGACCAGTTGGCGGGCCTGGTTGATCGCCTGGGTGCGGGCCTTGACCGCCGAGCGGCGCACCACCCGCAGGGAGCGGACGGCCTCGACGACGCCGTCACGGGTCTTGGGGGTGCCGCAGGCCCGACCGGAGGCCACCGCGGTGGCGGCGGCGTAGGCGTCGATGGGGTCGGACTTGCCCTTCATCCGCCGCGTTTTGCGGTCGGGGCGGTCCACCTCCACCACTCTCAGGCCCTGGCGGGCCAGGTGACGGGAGAGCTCGGCGCCGTAGGCGCCGGTGCCCTCGACCCCGACCGCGGCCACGGTGCCGTGGGAGGACAGCCAGGACGACAGGTGGCGGTAGCCGGTGCCGGTGGCGGGGAACTCACGGTCGGCCAGGTGGCGGCCCAAGGGGTCGATCACGGCGGCGTGGTGGGTGTGGCCGTGGGTGTCCACGCCCGCTGTGACAACGAGGGGCTGATCGGTCATGCTGGTACCTGCCGTCCTGTCGCTGATCCCGGTGGGTGGCACGCGCCGGCCGGGCGGGCGGACAAGACTGTGGCGGGGCTTTTCGACCAAGCTCCTATGAGGTCACGGTCGCCCGTCCGGTCGCGTGCGGTGGCTTCCCCGGGCAGGCCGACGAATCCCCTGAAGGACAACCTGTCGGTGTCGGTCAGTCCGTGAGTCAGACCTACCGGAGAAGCCACCACACATCTTCACAGTCAGTAGTCGACCGCGTACGCCCCCAGCAGGCTCTTCACCTCGCCGTTGAACTCCGGGGAGATCCGCACCGAGTAGCGGTCCACGGCGTAGATCCTCGACCGGACCGGGTTGTCCACCCTGATCCGCACCGGTGTCGCCCCCTGGTGGCTGGCCAGCACCTGGCGCAGGTCGACGACCAGGTCCGGGGTGAGGCGCTTCTCGTCCACGGTCAGCAGCACCGGCGGCTCACCCTCGGTGATGTGCGAGATGTCCAGGATCGACATCTCCGAGGCGAACATCGACCACGTGCCGTCCCGGTCGTTCAGGCGGCCCTTGACCGTGACCGCCGTGTCCTCCAGCAGGGCCTCCACGTACAGGGGGTAGGTCTTGGGGAAGAACAGCACCTCCATGGAGGCGTCCAGGTCCTCCACCGTGGCGATGGCCCACTGGTTGCCCGCCTTGTTGGTGCGCTTGTCCACCTTGGAGATCAGGCCGGAGATCCGCACCTCACCGCGTTCGCGGCCCAGGTCACCGGCGACGATCTGCGCGATGGACGTGTCCCGCGACCGCGCCAGGACGCGCTCCGCCCCCGCCAGCGGGTGGCTGGACACGTACAGGCCCAGCATCTCCCGCTCGAACGCCAGCTTGGTCTTGCGGTCCCACTCCTCGTCCCCCCAGTTGATGTTGAGGCCGATGGGGGTGGAGTCGCCGCCCTCCTCCGCACCGCCGAACAGGTCGAACTGGCCGTGCGCCTCCTGCTTCTTGGAGCTGATCATGCCGTCGACCGCGGTCTCGTGGTGGCGGTACAGCTCACGTCGCGGCTGACCGAGCGAGTCGAACCCGCCCGCCTTGATCAGCGACTCGATGACCCTCTTGTTGCAGGCCGCCAGCTCGATCTTGGCCAGGAAGTCGGTGAAGGACGTGTACTTGCCCTTCTCCGTACGGGTCTTGACGATGGAGTTGACCACGTTGGCGCCGACGTTGCGGACGGCGCCCATGCCGAAGCGGATGTCCTTGCCCACCGGTGTGAAGCGCAGACCCGACTCGTTGACGTCCGGGGGGAGCACCTTGATGCCCTGCGCCCGGCACTCCGCCAGGTAGACCGCCATCTTGTCCTTGTCGTCGCTGACCGAGGTCAGCAGCGCGGCCATGTACGCGGCCGGGTAGTTGGCCTTGAGGTAGGCGGTCCAGTAGGAGACCAGCGCGTAGCCGGCGGCGTGCGACTTGTTGAACGCGTACCCGGCGAACGGGAGCATGACGTCCCACAGGGCCTGAACGGCCTCCCTGGAGAATCCCCTCTCCATGGCACCGGGGAAGAACTTGGCCTCCTCCTCCTCCAGCGCCTCCTTCTTCTTCTTGCCCATCGCGCGGCGCATGAGGTCGGCGCCGCCCAGCGTGTAGCCGGCCAGCTGCTGGGCGATGGCCATGATCTGCTCCTGATACACGATCAGGTGGAAGGTCTCCTGGAGGATCGGCTCCAGGGCGTCCTTCAGCTCCGGGTGGATCGCGGTGACCTCCTGGCGCCCGTTCGACCGGTCGGCGTAGTCGTTGTGCGCGTTCGCGGCCATCGGGCCGGGCCGGTACAGGGCGTTGACCGCCGCGATGTCACCGAACTTCTTCGGCTGCATCCGCTTGAGCAGGTTGCGCATCGCGCCGCCGTCCAGCTGGAACACGCCCAGGGTGTCGCCGCGCGAGAGGAGCTGGTAGGTCTTCTTGTCGTCCAGCGGAAGCTTGATGAGGTCGATGTCGACCCCCTCCGCCTCCTTGATGCTCTTGACCGCGTCGTCCATGATCGTCAGGTTGCGCAGGCCCAGGAAGTCCATCTTGAGCAGGCCCATGTCCTCGCACTGAGGATAGGGAAAGCCCGTGATGATGGCACCGTCGTTGTCCCGCTTGTGCAGCGGGATGACGTCGAGCAGGGGCTCCTTGGACAGGATGACGCCCGCCGCGTGCACGCCGGTGCCGCGTGTCAGGCCCTCGATACCCCGCGCGGTCTCCATGACCTTGTTGACCTGCGGGTCGTTCTCGACGAGGCTGCGCAGCTCGGTCGTCTCCGAGTAGCGCTCGTGCTCGGTGTTGAACACCGCGTCGAGCGGGATCTCCTTGCCGCCGACCGCGGCCGGGAACGCCTTCGTGATCTGGTCGCCCACCGAGTAGGGCATGCCCAGGATGCGGGTGGAGTCCTTCACCGCGGCCTTGGCCTTGATGGTGCCGAAGGTGAGGATCTGGGCGACGCGCTCCTCGCCGTACAGCCGCGTGACGTACTCGATCATCTCGCCGCGCCGACGCTCGTCGAAGTCCAGGTCGACAT
Organism: Nocardiopsis sp. NPDC055824; assembly: GCF_053616335.1. NCBI lineage: Bacteria > Bacillati > Actinomycetota > Actinomycetes > Streptosporangiales > Nocardiopsidaceae > Nocardiopsis > Nocardiopsis sp. NPDC055824. The sequence goes on along the minus strand of NZ_JBSHDN010000041.1, from coordinate 14,230 downwards.
CGGGCATGGACACGCGCTCGGGGTTGAGGAACCGCTCGAACAGCAGGCCGTGCTCGAGCGGGTCGAGGTCGGTGATGCCGAGGACGTAGGCGATCATCGACCCGGCCGCCGAGCCGCGCCCCGGGCCCAGGGCGATCTTGCTCTTGCGCGCGTACTGGCAGATGTCGGCGACCACGAGGAAGTAGGCCGGGAAGCCCATCTCGTTGATGATCGCCAGCTCGAACTCGACCCGCTTCTGGACCTCCTCGCCCGCCCCGTCCGGGTAGCGCGTCGGAAGCAGCCGCTGGACCTCCTTGGCCAGCCAGGAGGCCTGGGACTCCCCCTCGGGCACCGGGAAGACCGGCATGAGGTCCCGGTGCTTGAACACGGCGTCGTAGGCGTTGGGATCGACGCGCTCGGCGATGAGCAGGGTGTTCTTGCACCCCTGCTTCCACTCGTCGAAGTCGAGGATGCCGCGCATCTCGTCGGCGGTCTTGAGGTAGTAGCCCGAGCCGTTGAACCGGAACCGGGTGGGGTCGTCCAGGTTCTTGCCCACGCCCACCGCCAGCAGGGCGTCGTGCGCCGCCGCCTGGTTCTCGTACACGTAGTGGGAGTCGTTGGTGACCAGCGGCGGGATGTTCAGCTCGCGGCCGACCTTGAGGAGGCCGTCGCGGACCTCCTTCTCGATGCTCACACCGTGGTCCATCAGCTCCAGGAAGACGTTGTCCCGGCCGAAGATGTCCTGGAGCCCGGCCGCGTACTCGATGGCCTCCTTCTCCTGGCCCAGCCGCAGCCGCGTCTGCACGCCGCCCGACGGGCAGCCCGTGGAGACGATGATGCCCTCGTTGTACTCCTGCATGAGCTCCAGGTCCATGCGGGGCTTCATGTAGTAGCCCTCCATGGACGCCAGCGAGGACATCCGGAAGAGGTTGCGCAGCCCGGTCTCGTTCTGCGCCAGCATCGTCATGTGGAGAAAGCGTCCGCCACCCGAGATGTCCTTGGCACCCTCGGTCGAGGCGTCGTCGGAGGTGTTGGACCGCCCCCAGAACACGCGCTTCTTGTGGAACCTGGATTCGGGCGCCACGTACGCCTCGATGCCGATGATCGGCTTGACACCGGTGCCCTTGGACTGCTGGTAGAACTCGTAGGCGCCGAACATGTTGCCGTGGTCGGTCATGGCGACCGCCGGCATCCCCAACCGCGCCGCCTCCTTGAAGAGGGGCTTCAACTTCGCGGCGCCGTCCAGCATCGAGTACTCGGTGTGGACGTGCAGATGGGTGAAGGAGTCGGCCATGGTTCGGGTGCCCCCATGAGGGTCGTAGGTCGGGTGGTATCTCCCGAGCCTACGACTTTCCCACGACGCTCGCGGTCCCCTGTGGACGACGAACCGGACTCCCTGCCTGCGAGCGCGGAGCCGGACGGGTCCCCGTGTCCTAGATCACGATGCCGTTCTCACGGGCGTAGTGGCGGACGAACGCCTCCATCTCCGCCTTGGTGAAGCACAGCGCCTCGGCCCCCGGGTTCTTGGAGTCCCGCAGGGCGACCACCCCGGGAGTGTCCGCGACGAGGACGCACGACTCCTCGTCTCCGTCGTCGTCGCTGTTGCCTCCACAGGGCTTCACCCACGACAGCTCGCTCAGATCCAGCTCGTACAAGGCGCGCACCGACATCTCCTCAGCTCATCACCGGTAACCGCTCGGCCACAGCGTGCGTGGCTGTTGAGACGATGCCCCTACATCCGTGGCCGGACACCGGCAAGCCGCTCACAATGAGATACCCGCGATCACAGTCGGACACAGGGGCTTCGAGCATTTCGATCGTCTGCCCACAGGACGGCTGTGACCAGAACCCACCGTTCCAGACCCGCGTCTCCCGCTGCCGGGCACGAGTTCCCCGGACAACCGCCGTGGGCCGTCCGGCCACCGAGGGTCTCCGGCGGCAGAGGTGGCGGAAGAAGTCAGTGCCGTCCGGCGGACCCGAGGAAGGAACTCCACTCCCCCGAGCCGAAGGAGAAGTGGCCCAGCCCAGGGTTCTTGGAGTCTCTCAGGTGCATGTGGCAGTCCCCATCGGCCACCTCGGCGCAGTCGCCGCTCTGGCCACTGCTGTAGCGGGACTTCCGCCAGTCCAGCGCCACCTCCACGCACTCGCCACCTTGGTTACTGCTGTAGCTCGACTTCCTCCACTGGAAATCAGAGGTTTCGAGCGTCTTCCTCATGGTTCTCCCAGCATGCTTGAGATCATGCGCACTGACTCGTCAACAGACAACGCCCTCTCACAGAGCGCATTGAAAGACAGCGTCCGCTCGATGACCTCCTGGTCAACGGTCGTGATATGCGCGGTTCCAGGAGCTTCGACATAGACAGCACGTTCCTCCGGCAACTGCAATATCACCATCATTCCACTCAGACCAGCGTGCGCCCGCCTCTCGAACGGCATGACTTGGATCTTGGTGCGCCTGCCCTGCCCTGCTTCAACGAGCCGCTCGAGTTGAGCCCGGAAGACCACGTCGCTACCGACAGGGCGCTGGATTACCGCTTCGTCCAACACGAACCAGAGCAGAGGCGGAGTCCTCGAGAGCAGAATCTCCTGACGCCGCATCCGCCCCTGAACCTGCCTCTCCACCTCCTCGTCGCTCATCGGCGGATAGTAAGAACGAAGCAACTCACGCGCGTAGTCCTCCGTTTGCAGCAGCCCCGGTACGGTTTGGCTCGCAAAGCCCGTGATCATCGTCGCTTCGGCTTCAAGGACCGTGTAGGGCCGAAACCAGCTCTTGTAGACGTCGTTGGCGCTCTCCAGCAGGGGCAGTATCCGGCTCAGGGCGCCCCCGGTGTTCAGCGCCTCGTCGCAGCACTCGGTGAACCGGGAGGTGACCTTGTCCCCCTCCCGGCTCTCCACCGGCGAGCGCTTGGCGGTCTCCACCATGGAGACCATGGACTTCGAGTACGGGATGAGTTCTGCGAGCTGGGCCTGGGTCAGCCCGGCGGCCTCGCGGTGACGCTTGAGCTCGGTGGCGTAGTACCTCAGAGCCAGTGAAGCCGGGCGCGGCTCGGCCTCGGGCTCCTCTTCCGGGACGAGGTGCAGGTCGGGCATGGCGAACGCTCCGGAGTGGGCGAGGGAAGAACGAACAGCGCCGTCCAACGCAGACCGGCCTTTCCAGCCTAGATCCGCACTCACCACCGGTGGAGGCTTTCCACAGACCTGGTTCGGCCACGAGGTCCACAGTCGTTCGCGCCCCGGTCACAGCGGACCGTTCCCAGGCCGCTCCGAACCACAGGGCCCTCCGGCATGTGGGACACGAAGCCACAGCTCGCACCGTGAACAGGAATCAGTAGCACAGGGCGGACACCGGGATCCAGGCTCAAAGCATGCAGAACACCACCGCGGTTCCGATCCTGTCCCCGGTCCTGGCCCCCGGAGCCCTGCGCGCCGAGGCCGAGCTCATGGCGGCCGAGGCGGCGCCCCGCCGATTCGCCGTGTGTGCCATGGACTACGACGAGTCCGACGCGGTCGTCCTCGCCTGGGGCCAGGCGTTCCGCGACGGCCGCGTCACCCTCGTCGGCGACGCGGTACCGGTCCGGGGCACCTTCTCCTCTGTCAGGTCCGCCCTGCGCGTGTGCCGAGCACTGGGTGCCCCGCTGCACGTCGCCTGGGTGGATCCCGAACCGGAGGGGTAGCGGTCGTTCCGGGTCGGACCCGTCCCTTGCTCAGGCGGCGCGGACGCGGCCGGCGAGGGCGCGCAGCCAGGGCTCCCGGAAGCCGGGCTCGCCCGCCAGGACCCGGCGGAAGCGCTCCCTGGCCTCGGGGGTGCGCCCGTACCTGTGCAGGGCGACCGCGCTGCCGAGGGCTGCGCGGGCCTCCTCGTCCCGCCGGGGCACGGTCACACCCGGATCCGCCCAGCGGTGGCGCCGGAAGGAGTCCTCGGCCTTGGGCTGGGTGTTGCCCAGATAGCCCCACAGCCAACCGGAGACGGACACGTTGCGCACCGCGCGGGCGGGAAGCTCCTCCACCCAGTCGGCGTGCTGCTGCCAGCGCCAGGTCTTCGGGCTCGTCTTCCCCCTGGCGGTGACCCCCAGGTAGCGGACCTTCGTCCGGATCACGTTCCAGGCGGCGCGCTCGTCGTCGATCCAGTCCCGCAGCTCCCGGTGGAGGTTCCCGAAGGTGGAGCCCGCGGCGACCAGGTCGACGAGGACCACGGGGCGTTTGCGGCCCGCCAGCCCCGCCGGGGACAGCCCTGCGTCGGCCAGGTTGACGCGCAGCTGCCGCCGCTCCCGCGGGGTGGTCCTGCGCCCCTCGTACCCGTAGAGGGACAGCGGCAGCCGGTTCAGGCGCTCGGCGTCGGCCGTCCCCGCGAGGACCCCGCCCAGCAGGTCGTACAGGCTGTCGGGCGAACGGCCGACGAAGAACAGGTCCCCGTCGGCGCTGCGCGCGACGACCTTGGCCGCGCACTCGGTGAGTTCGGCGACGTAGCCGGGGTCGTACTCCTCGGCCCCGTCTCCGACGAGGGACCCCAGCCGGTCGCCGCCGGCCACGTTCCAGCGGAAGGGGCGGTTCGGTTCGATCTGGTCCATGGCCCCATGGAACCAACCGCCGACCGTGCGGCCAAGCGCTTTTCCGGGTGCCGGGGCCCAGGACCCGCGCCACCCGCGCCACCCGCGCCACCCGCGCCACCCGCGCCCGGTGGACGGCCCGGGTCCGCCTCCGGTTCACCCCCGCCTGTTACCCTCCCGCGGTCGGGGTGGCGGCACCGCCCCCCGCTCCCCCGGTGAGAGGATGCCTCCATGCCCCCGTCCGTGAACCGCGACGCCCGGCCCGGTCCCCCGGACCGCCCGGCCCGACGCCGCGTGGCCTCCACCGCCACGCTCGTCCTCGCGGCGTCGGCCCTGGTGGCGGCGCCCGCCGCCGCGGCGGAGTCGCCGTCCGTCCCCGGGCCGCCCGGCCCGCACCAGGTCAGGTTCGCGACGTTCAACACCGCCCTCGAGCGCCCCGAGCAGGGTGCGCTCGCGGCCGAGCTCGCCACCCCGGACAGCGAGCAGGCCCGCAACGTCGCGGAGATCATCCAGCACGTGCGGCCCGACGTGCTCCTCGTCAACGAGTTCGACCACGACGAGGAGGGCGAGGGCGCCCGCCTGTTCCAGGACAACTACCTCTCCGTCGGCCAGAACGACGCCGAGGCCATCGACTACCCGTACGTGTACACCGCCCCGGTCAACACGGGCGTGCCCTCCGGCACGGACCTCGACGGGGACGGCCGGGCGGTGACGGAGCCCGGGACCCCCGGCTATGCCGAGGACGCGTTCGGCTACGGCGCCTTCCCCGGACAGTACGGGATGGTCGTGTACTCGATGTACCCGATCGTCACCGAGCGGGTGCGCACCTTCCAGACCTTCCGCTGGGCGGACATGCCGGACGCGCTGCTGCCCACCGACCCGGCGACCGGCGCGCCCTACTACTCCGACGAGGCGCTGGAGGTCCTCCGCCTCTCGTCCAAGAGCCACTGGGACATCCCGGTCGACACGGGGAGGGGGCGCCCGATCCACCTCCTGGCCAGCCACCCCACGCCGCCGGCCTTCGACGGGCCCGAGAGGCGCAACGTCCTGCGCAACCACGACGAGATCCGCTTCTGGGCCGACTACGTCACCCCGCGCGCGGGCTCCTACATCTACGACGACGAGGGCCGGCGCGGCGGCCTGCCGGTCGGCGCCCCCTTCGTCGTCGCGGGCGACCTGAACGCCGATCCCGACGACGGGACCAGCCACCCCGGCGCGATCGCCCGCCTCCTGGAGCACCCGGGGATCACCGACCCCCGCCCCGCCAGCCAGGGCGGCAGGGGCGCCGCCCAGCGCCAGGGCGGCGCCAACGAGGGCCACGCGGGCGACCCCGGCCTCGACAGCGCCGACTTCACGGACGAGCCGGGGCCGGGGAACCTGCGCGTGGACTACGTGCTGCCCTCCCGGATCGTCCCGGTCCGCGGGTCGGGGGTGTTCTGGCCGACCGTGGACGACAGCCTCTTCCGCCTGACCGGCGACTACCCGTTCCCGAGCTCCGACCACCGCCTGGTCTGGGTGGACCTGCTCCGTCCCTGAGCCGCCGCCCCGGGCGCGGGCGTCCGGGGCGGGCGGCCGCGCCCGCTCACGCCCGGGTGGAGTCCGCCCTCCGGGCCCCCGCCTCCTCCTCGGCCGCGGAGAGCCCGGCGCTGATGACGCTGTCCATGATCTCGGCGATCCGGTCGGGGCCCAGTCGCGGGGCGTGGCGGGCCATCCGCTCGACCAGCGCCCGCTCACGGCCCATGTCGCGGCCGGCGAAGTACCCGACCGGCTTGAGCCTCTGCACCTGGGCGGCGACCAGCGCCCGCCGTTCGAGGAGCGCGGCCAGCTCGGCGTCCAGGCGGTCGATGCGCCCGCGCAGGAGGGCGATCTGCTCCTCCGGCGCGGTCGGGGGGACGGCGGGCGCGGGCTCGGGGGTGGCGGACGGGTGGTTCACGGTGGCCTCCGACGGGATGCGTCCACGGACGCGGGTGCGGTGCGGCCGTACGTCCCGCGGGAACGGGTGTGACACGTGCGGGGGCGTCGGCCGCCTGGAAAACGAAAGAGCACCGGGGCTCCCGCCCGGGTGCTCTGCTGCCGACGTTCCCTGTTCCGCCTACGTGGAAGCGGCCGACGGGCTCGTCGGCCTGCTAAACACGTGCATGCGGTGGGTCACGGGCGCCATCCTACCGTGTCCGTCCCGCGCACGGGCGAGGGCGGCCCGTACCGGGGTACGGACCGCCCTCGGAGCTGTGTCCCGCGCGCCGGTCAGGGCACCTCGACGCGCACCATGAGGGCGGTCGCCTCGGCCGTGACCTCGCCGTTGACGCGGATCTCACCGGTGACGTACACCTTGCGCCGCTCGGTGCCGGTCACCCGCGCGACGACCTCCAGGGGCGTGAAGAGCGGCGTGGGCCTGCGGTAGTCGACCTCCAGCCTGGCGGTGAGGCCGGGAGAGGTCGCGAGCGAGGAAGCGGAGCCGACGGCCTGGTCCAGCATGGCGGCGATCCAGCCGCCGTGGACCAGTCCGGGCGGGCCCTGGTAGACGGTGTTGAGGGTGACCTCGCCGCGCACCCCCTCCTCGGTCGCGTCCAGGAACAGCGGCGGGGCCGCGGGGTTGGTGTCACCGGACACCACGTTGGTGATGGTCCCGTACTCGGTGTCGCCGCCGGGCAGCTCGCGCAGGACCATGGTGCCGATCTGTCTGCGGGCCACGTTGAGCCTGTCGGTGAGGCCCTCCACGGTCGCCGCGGCCTCGGCGAGGGTGTCGCCGTCGACCTCGGTGTTGGCGACGGCGTCGATGAGGTCGTGGACACGCGCCACCAGGGAGCGCAGCTCGGAGGGGATCTCGGCCTGCTCGACCACGGGGAGGCCGAAGGCCCGGGGGTCCGGCCGCTCGGTCGCCGGCTGCGTGTTGACCGTCATGTGTTCCTCGTGGGGTCGGTGGGTGCGCGGGTGGAGGGGGCACCGATGTCGAACCGAATCCTACTCGGTAGTATTCCGGCCGCACCCCCGTCGGCCGTGCGCTCCCCGTCACACCGCACCGGGACGGGGAGCACCCTCGCGTCGTCAGGCCAGGTCGCGCACCATGTGCAGGTGGGGGATCCCGGCGTCCAGGAACTCGTCGCCGTGGGCCGTGTAGCCGAGCCGCGCGTAGAAGCCCAGCGCGTGGGTCTGCGCGTGCAGCTCCACCCGGACGAACCCGCGTTCGCGCGCCCGCTCCTCCGCCGCCCTGACCAGGGCGGCCCCGGTTCCGTTCCCCCGCCCCTTGGGCAGCACGGCCAGCCTCCCCAGGAGGCCCGTGCCGTCGCCCTGGTCCACCAGCCTGACGGTGCCGACGGGGACCCCGTCGGCCAGCGCGAGGAGGTGGACGGCGGCGGTGTCGCGCTCGTCCCACTCCTCCTCGACGGGAACCTGCTGCTCGGAGACGAACACGGCGCCCCGGATGACGAACACGGCGGCACGGTCGCGCTCGTCCCGTGCCAGTCGGATCTCGGTCGTAGTCATCCCCGAAGGTTAGCCCCGGGCCCGGCCCGCCCTGCCGGGAGGCCCCCTAACCTGTGGGTATGGGCATGCCCAGCACCACACATCCCGGCGTGGACGACCCGGGCACGGAGAGCGCGCGCTACTGGCGCTTCTCCGGACTGCCCGGTACCGAACTCCTCACCGCGCGCTTCGTCACCACCACGTTCACCCGGCACACCCACCCCACCTACACCATCGGGGTGATCACCGGCGGCATCGAGGAGTACTCCCACTCACGCGGCAAGGCGCGCGTGGGCCCCGGCGGCCTGGCGGTGGTCGGCCCCGGGGAGGTGCACACCGGCCACGCCGGCGTCCCCGAGGGCTGGGGGTACCGGGTGTTCTACCCGTCCCCCGAGGTCATGGTGGACATCGCCCGCGAACTGGGGATGCGCGGCACCCCCGGGTTCACGGAGTCGGGCATCCACGCGCCCGAGGCCGCCCGTGTCCTGGCCTCCGCCCACGTGGCGGCCGAGCACGGCGACCGCCTGACGTCCTCGGCCCTCGTCCGGCGGGGCCTGGGCATGCTGCTGCGCTCCCACGGCCGTGAACGGGCCGCCGATCCCGTCCCGCACGCCGCGCGCCCCGAGGTGGCACGGGCCAGGGAGGTCCTCTCCTCCCGCCTGCTCGACCCGCCGACCCTGGACGAGCTCGCCGCCCAGCTGGGGATCGGGCCGTTCTCCCTGTCCCGCGCCTTCCGGGCCGCGTACGGGCTGCCCCCGCACGCCTACCTCAACCAGGTGCGGGTGGACCGGGCCAGGCAGCTCCTCCTCGCCGGCCGCCGGGCGGCCGAGGTGGCGGCCGAGGTCGGTTTCGCCGACCAGGCCCACCTGACGCGCCACTTCAAGCGCCACCTGGGCGTGCCGCCCGGCGCCTACCAGCGCGCCCTGCTCGCCCCCTGACCTGCGGCTCCGCCGCCCGCCCTCCGGCGCTCCGGAGGGCGGTGGACCCGACCGGCCCCTCGCCCCGGTCCCTCCGTCCGCGCCCCGGGCCGCCCGCCGCCCCGGCGGGGCCCGAACGCCGATGCCCGCGCCCCTCCCGTCGACCCTGTGCCCCCTCCCCGGCCCCGCGCCACCTCTGCCCCGGACCCTCGCGGCCCGCGACCGCGGGGGCGCTCCTCGCGGGCAAGAACGTTCAAGACGGCGCGCGCCCGCCCCCCTAGCGTGGGCGCCGTGAAATCCTTCTCTCTCCGCTCGTACCTCCGCTCGGCGGCGGTACGCGACAGCATGGGGATCGGCGTGGCCGTGGGCGCCGCCGGTCTCGCGTTCGGGACCGCGGCGGTGGCCGCGGGCCTCTCACCCGCCCAGTCCGTGTTCATGAGCCTGTTCATGTTCACGGGAGCCTCGCAGTTCGCCCTGGTCGGGGTGGTCGCGGGCGGCGGAAGCCTGGTCGCCGGGGCGGCGGGCGCGCTGCTCCTCGGCGCCCGCAACACGCTGTACGGACTGCGGCTGGCCGACGTCCTCGGATGGCGGGGCGCGCGCCGCGCCCTGGCCGCGCACGGGGTGATCGACGAGACCACCGCGGTCACACTGGCCCAGCCGGACCGGGAGTCGGCGCGCACCGCGTTCGCCACGACCTACGCGGTGCTGGGCTCCTTCTGGGTGGTGACCACCCTGGTGGGGGCGCTGGCGACGGAGCGCGTGAGCGACATCGGCGCGTTCGGCCTCGACGCGGTGGGCCCGGCGATCTTCCTCGCGCTGCTGTGGCCCCGTCTCCGCGAGGGCGGGGGCCGGAACTGGCTGATCGCCGGCGCCGGAGCCGGGCTGGCCCTGGCCGCCACCCCGCTGCTCCCCGCCGGGGTACCGGTGCTGCTGGCCGCCTCGGCCGCACTGATCGCGCTCGCGGGCCCCTCCGCCGGCCCGCCCGCCCCGACGGCCGCGGAGCCCGCGTCCGGCTCCGGACCCGCCTCGGGGGAGGCCCGCCCATGACCCTGTGGATCGCGCTCGTCGCCACCGCCGCCGGCTGCTACCTGCTCAAGTACGCGGGTCTGGCCGCTCCGCGGCGGCTCCTCGACAACCCGTGGCTGCGGCGGTTCGCGACCGCCGTCCCCCTCGCCCTGCTGGCCGCGCTGATCGCGGTGGAGGCGCTCCGCGGCGAGGGCCAGTCCCTGGCCTGGGACACCGCACGGATGGGCGGTCTGGGCGCCGCCGTCCTCGCCCTCGTCCTGAAGGCGCCGTTCCTCGTCGTGATCGTCGCGGCCGCGGCCGCCACGGCCGGCCTGCGCGCGCTGGGGCTCTGAGGCGCCGGGCCGGGGGGCGCTCCCCGGCCCGGCCTCCGCCGCCCCGCCGCCGCGGCCCGGCCACCGCTCCGCGCCCGGGCCCTCCCCCACCGCCGGAACGGGCCCGCACCACCGCCTCCCGCCTCCGCGCCCGTCCTTGACCGTCCCGTGACCGCCTGTCAGAGTCGGCCGCATGCGCCCGGCCGATCCCGGGCGCGCCGAGTGGACCTTGCGACGATGGAAGGGATCCCACCCCCATGGCCACAGCCGCCGACCGCACCCCACCACCCACCGACACCGCCGCTCACGCGGTGGTGGAGGTCCTCGCCTCCGCCGGGATCAGACGGTGCTACACCGTCCCCGGGGAGAGCTTCCTCGAACTCGCCGACGCCGTCGACCAGCACCCCCTGATGCGGCTGGTGTCGACCCGGCACGAGAACGGCGCCGGGTTCATGGCGGAGGCCGAGGCCAAGCTGACCGGGACACCGGCCGTGGCCGCGGCCACCCGGGGGCCCGGGGCGTCCAACCTGGCGGTGGGCGTGCACACCGCGATGCAGGACTCCACGCCGATGATCGTGTTCCTGGGGCAGGCGGAGACCGACCGGCTGGGCCGGGAGGCCTTCCAGGAGGTGGACCTCACCGCGTTCTACGCCCCCATCACCAAGTGGGCGACCACCGTGCACAGGGCCGACCGGCTCGCGGAGGTGACCGCCAGGGCGGTCCGCGTCGCCACCACCGGCCGTCCGGGGCCGGTGGCGATCGCGGTGCCCGGCGACCTGTTCGGCCACCGGGTGGGACCGCAGGATCCGCCGCGCCCGCACGTGGTCCCCCGCCCTCCCCTGGGCGGGGAGGCCCGTGACCGGCTGGCCACCTGGCTGACCCGGGCGGTCCGCCCGGTGATCGTCGCGGGCGGGGGCGCCCGCGCGGCCCGGGAGGACCTGGTCCGGGTGGCCGAGCGCTTCGGCGCCGGGGTGTACGCCTCGTGGCGGCGCCAGGACGTGTTCCCCAACGACCACCCGCTCTACCTCGGCCACCTGGGACTGGGGTGCCCCAAGCCCGTGCTCAACGCCCTGTCGGAGGCGGACGCGGTGCTGGTGGTCGGCTGCCGGATGAGCGAGACCACCACGCAGGGGTACCGGCTGCCCGATCCGACGAGGGCACGGATCGCGCAGATCGACATCGACCCCGGCCAGGTGGGCGCCACCGCCGACCTGTGGTTCGGTGCGGTGGCCGACGCCCGCGAGGCGCTGCGCGAGCTGGCCGGGTCCCCCGTGCAGGCTCCCTACCGCGACTGGAGCGCGGCCCGCCGGAGGTGGGTGGACAGCACGGTCCCGCCCGCCCACGCCGCGGACCACGCGGGCCGGGGCCTGCACCCGTGGGCGGTGGTCTCGGCCATGCGCGCGGCCCTGCCCGAGGACGCCCTGATCACGAACGACGCGGGCAACTTCGCGACGTTCCTGCACCGGGGCTGGTGGTTCCGGCACCCCTCCACCCAGTTGGCGCCCACCAGCGGGGCCATGGGCTACGCCGTGCCGGCGGCGGTGGCGGCCAAGATCGCCGCTCCCGACCGGACCGTGGTGGCCGTGGCCGGCGACGGCGGCGCGCTGATGACCGGGCAGGAGCTGGAGACCGCGGTGCGGGAGGGCGCGGCCGTGACGGTGGTGGTGTTCCAGAACGGGCTCTACGGCACGATCGCCATGCACCAGGCCCGGGCTCTGGGGCGCATCGCGGGGACGCGGATCAGCGGCCCGCTCGACCTGGCCGGGTACGCGCGGTCGCTGGGGGCGCGGGGCGCTACCGCCCACACCCGCGAGGAACTGGAGAAGGTGCTGGCCGAGGCGGTCGGCGCGGACCTTCCGACACTGGTCGACGTCCGGACCGACCCGGAGGTGATCAGCCCGACCGCGACCCTGGCCGGCCTGTTGGCCGGGGACCGGTAGCGGGTCCCCCGCCGCGCGGCGCGTCCGCGCGGCGGGGCGGCCGGTCCGCGTTCCGCCCGGACGCCGGAAGGCCCCGGTCTCAGTCCGCGTAGGCGGCCGCGGCCTCACGCAGAGCGCGGACGGCGGCCCGGATCGCGGGGCGGCGCGAGGCGTCGGTGCGCCAGAACGCGTACACCTGCCGGACCAGCGCGGGCTGCACCGGCACCACCCGCACCCCGTCCGGCAGGGGCCCCCGGCCCAGCCGGGGCATGACGGCGGCTCCGATCCCGGCGGCGATGAGCGCCAGCTTGGTCTGGTGCTCCTCGACGTTGTGGATGACGCGGGGCTCGCCTCCGCGCGCCCGGATCATGCCGTGGAGCCAGTCGTCGCAGATCGACCCGCGCGACCAGCTGATCCAGGGCAGGTCGAGGATCTCCTCCGGTTCGAGGAGCTCGCGGTGGGCGAGGGGGTGGTCGGCGGGCAGGGCGATGTCGCCGACGTCCTCCAGCAGCGGCGCCCGGCTCATCCCCGCGGGCAGGGCCAGCGGGGAGCCGACCCAGTCGATGACCATGGCGAGGTCGGCGTCGCCCCGGGCCATCGAGGGCACGCTCTCGTGGGGCTCCTCCTCGTGGAGCTCCACCTGGAGGCCCGGGTGCGCCTCGCGCAGGGAGGTGAGCGCGTGGGGCAGGAGTCCCCGGACGGCCGTGGGGGTGGCGCTCAGGCGCAGGTGGCCCGTGACGTCGTCGCGGTGCGCCTCCAGGTCCGCCTCGGCCCGGTGGACCAGGGAGAGGATCTTCGCGGTGTGCTCGACCAGGAGCTCGGCGGCGTCGGTGAGGCGTACGCCCCGGCCGTTGCGTTCGACGAGGGGCTGGCCCACCTCGCGTTCGAGCTTGGTGAGCTGCTGGGAGACGGCGGAGTTGGTGACGTGGAGGGCCTCGGCGGCGGCGGTGAGGGAGCCGTGCGTCGCGATGGTGTGGAGGACCCGGAGTCGGTCGACGCTGAGCATGTAAGCAAGCCTAACCTCCGCCTTAAGAAATACGAAGTAGTCCTAATGCGTCGGTGCAGGATAGAAACATCCCATGACCGCCGTCCCCTCCGCCGCGACCACGTCCGGCCCCCCGCCGCACCCGCTCTCCGACTGGCGCGCCAAGTTCGCCCTCCTCGCCCTGATCTGGGGTATGAGCTTCGTCTTCATCAAGGTCGGGGCGAGCGCGCTGTCCCCCGCGCAGCTCGCGCTCGGCCGCATGGCCGCGGGCGCGCTCCCCCTGCTGGCGCTCGTGCTGCTGCGCGGCGGGCGCCTCCCCACCTCTCCTCGCCTGGTGGGCCACATGTTCGTGGCGGCGCTGCTGCTCAACACGGTCCCCTTCACCCTGTTCGGGTACGCCGCACAGCTCATCCCCTCCGCCCTGATGGGGATCGTGAACGCCGCGACGCCCCTGTTCGGCGTGGTGTTCTCGATGGCGCTGCTCTCGGACGAGCGCCCCGACCGGGACAGGGTCCTCGGGCTCGGGATCGGCTTCCTCGGCGTGCTCACCGTCTTCGGGGTGTGGAACACGCTGGGCGAGGTGGCCGCCGGCGACCGCGACGCCGTCGTCGGCATGCTGTTCGTCGTGGGCGCGACGGCCTGCTACGGCATCGGCACCCCCTACCTGCGCCGCTTCGTCGCGGGCAGCTCCCACGGGGCCCTGGAGCTGAGCTCGCTCCAGCTGCTCCTCGGCTCCCTGCCCCTGGCGCTGCTCGTCCCGTTCCTCACCGAGGCGCCCACCGGGGTGACCTGGCAGGTGGTGGCGTCGGTGGCCGTCCTGGGCGTGCTCGGCACGGGGGTGGCGTACATCCTCCAGTACGCGATCGTGCGGGAGGCGGGGGCGACCGTGGCCACGACCGTCACCTACGTGGCGCCGGTCGTGGCGATCACCGCCGGGATCGTGCTCATGGGCGAGACCCTGACCTGGAACCAGCCGCTGGGCGCGGTGGTCGTCGTCCTGGGGGCCGCCCTGTGCCAGGGCGTCGTCCGCGTCCGCCGCGTCGCGCCGCCGCGGCCCGGGCCCCGACCGCACGCGAAGGGGCGG
>NZ_JBSHDN010000040.1:26801-40339 GCF_053616335.1 Nocardiopsis sp. NPDC055824 | reverse complement strand
CCCCCACGGGGGCCGCGGTCACCCCTGTTCCTCCTGTGCGTTCCCGCCGGCCGGCGGGAACGGCGCCGGGGCCCGTCGGGTCCCGGGCCCCGGGTCGCTCAGGCGGGGCAGGAGGTGTCCTGCTCCGGCAGGTCGCCCCCGACCAGGAAGGCCGTGGTCACGTCCTGCGCGCACGCGTTGTCGCCGTTGACGTAGACGCCGTGCCCGCTGCCGTCGACGCTCACCAGCCGGGAGCGCTGGCCGAACTTCTCGTCGAGCAGCACCCCGCCCAGGTGCGGTGTGACCGGGTCGCGCCGGTTCTGCACGATCAGGACGTTGCTCGGCCCCTCGTCGAGGACCTCCACCGGCGGCTCGGACGGTCCGGAGGACCAGGAGGCGCAGGGCATGGCGTTGGCGGAGGCGGCGCCGAACAGCGGGTACCTCTCGCGGTCCTCGGCGACGCTGCGCCGGTAGGTGTCGACGTCCTCGGGCCATTCGACGTCGTTGCAGGTCACGGCGAGGAACACCGACCAGGAGTTGTCGTACGGCGACAGCCCGGCGTCCGTCGCGGGCCGGGCGCCGGGGGGCGCCCCGCCGGTGTCCGGGGTCCCGTCCGGCAGCTCCCCGGCCGCCGCCGGGTCGGAGGCGAGCAGTTCCTGCCAGGCCTGCGCCGTCACGGGGTAGGACAGCTCGCTGTAGAGCCCCACGAAGGTGGACAGCCGGAAGAGGCTTCCGTCGACGGGTCCGCCGGCCGTGTCCGCCGGGGTCTCGTCCAGGCGCCCGGCGAGCGCGAAGTAGGTCTGGCGCACCTCCTCCTCCGACTCGCCCAGGCCGTACTCGTCGTGGCGTTCGGCGGCCCATCGCGCGAAGTCCGGGAAGGTCTCCTCGGCGCCCAGGCCGTACCTGCGCATCCCCTCGTGGTCGAGGTGGGTGTCGCCGATGTTGCTGTCGAGCACGATCCGGTCGGAGCGCTCGGGGAACATCGAGGCGTAGGCGGCGCCCAGCGCCGTGCCGTAGGAGGCCCCGTAGAAGCTGGTCTTCGGCTCTCCCAGCGCCTCCCGGATCAGGTCCAGGTCGCGGGCCATGTTGGCCGTCGACACGTGGCGCAGCCTGTCGTCTCGGTCGTTGTCGGCGCACTGGGCGGCGACCGCCTCGGCGGCAGCGGCCTGGTCGACGACCGCCGCGTCGTCGACCGCGTAGGGCGGGATGGCGCCCCGGTAGTCCTGCTCGTCGGTGAAACCGCAGCTGATCGGCGCCGAGTACCCGACTCCGCGGGTGTCCATGCCGATGAGGTCGTAGCTGTCCGCGACCTCGGCGGGCAGGCCCCGGGAGACCAGGTCCGCCGGCATCGTCAGCCCGGAGCCGCCCGGGCCGCCCGGGTTGAACATCAGCACGCCGCGCCGCTCGTCCGGGTTCTGGCTCGCCAGCCGGGACACCATGATCTCGATCTGCGCGCCCCCGGGGTCGGAGTGGTCCAGGGGCACGGGCACCAGGCCGCACTCCATCCCGGGCGCCTCGGCCGCCACCTCCTCGGGGCAGGCGCCCCACTCCACCCGCCCCGCGGGCTCCGTGCCCTGCTCGTCGGCCGCGGCCGGTACCGCGACCAGCGGCCCGGCGAGGCCGATCGCCGCCGCCACGGCCCAGTTCCGTCCTGCTCCACGCCTTCGTCCCATGTCCGTCCTCACCTGTGTCGGTCCCGACGCCGCTGTCGGCCCGCGACCCGGCCCCCTGGCACCCGGGCCGGGCGCCGGCGGCCGTCCCCGCCTGCGCGGGGGGCAGCGGCGGCAGGGCCTGGCCGGGAGGGGGAGCGGTGGTCGTCGGGGTCCATGCCTCGAACCTAGGCCGGAGCCGAGCCGTGACGGAGTGTCACGGGTCATGGGTTTCCCGCGCGATCCGCACGGTTCCGGCATGACAGATGTCATGCGTCGACGGGGACCGGGAAAGGGCCTGGCGCGGGGAGCTGGGACGACGCGGGTCTCGCGCCCGGATCGGGCGAGGCGGCGCCGTCGCGGTCCCGGAGGCGCGGGAACGTGCCGGGCGCCCGGGGCGGAGCCGGTCCGCGGCGGGCGCCCGGGGCGCGGGTCAGTGCGTCAGGCGGCGCACGGTCTGCGGGTGGATGACGACGCGGAGGTGGTCGTCGGCGAGCATGCCCGCGAGCTCCTCGGCGCGTGCCGGGTCCTCGAGATCCCAGTAGCGGGCGGCCAGGCGGGCGGCCAGGTCGCGCGCCCCGTCGGCCTCCAGCGTGGCGCGGCCGACGACGGACACCCAGCGCTCGCGCTCGCCCACCGGGGCCGCGACGACGATCGAGGCGCGGGGGTCGCGGCGCAGGCGCCGCACCTTGAGCGCGTCCGGCTCCGTGAAGAGCTGGAGGGTTCCCTCGTCCGTGGCCTCGAACCACACGGGCCGGGGCTGGGTCGGTTCCGCTCCCCCGGCCACGGACAGGAACCCGTGCAGGGGACGCCGCAGGAACTCCAGGTCCTCGGCGGTCAGCAGGTCGGTGGTGGTGGTGCTCATCGCTTTCCTCTCCGAACACGGTGGTGACGGTGGGCGGTCCGCGCCGTCCGCTCGCGCGTGCGGCGGGCGGGCGGCGCGGAGTACGGGGTCGGCGGCGGCCGGGGGCCGTCCCGGCGTGCGGGGCTCCCGCCCGCCGAGGCGCGGGAAGGTCCCGGGGCGGCCGCCGCGGGGTCACGGCCGCCAGGCTCCCGCCGCGGCGGCCCGCACGACGTAGTCCTCGAAGGTGCGGGGCCCGCGTCCCAGCACGGCGGCGACGCCGTCCGTCGTCGCGGCGATCACCCCGCGCTCCATCAGCACGAACATCTCGGCGACGTGGTGGGCGTCGTCCTCGCCCCAGCCCTCCCGGACCAGCGCCGCGGTGTACTCGGCCGGGGAGACCTGCTTGTAGGCGATGGGCAGCCCGGACGCGCGCGAGATCAGTTCGACGGCCTCGGCGAAGGTCAGCGCGCGCGGCCCTGTCAGCTCGTAGGTCCGCCCGGCGTGCTCTCCGGGTCCGGCCAGCACCGCGGCCGCCACGTCGGCGACGTCCTCCAGGTCGATGAACGGTTCGGGGACCGCTCCGGCGGGGAGCACCAGCTCTCCGGCGACCAGTGGGGCGTGGAAGAGGTCCTCGTCGAAGTTCTGGGCGAAGTTGGACGGCCGCAGGACGGTCCACTCCAGTGCCGAGCCGCGCACGGCGTCCTCGGCCGAGCGCATGTCCAGCCCGAAATCGGAGTCGCCCCAGGTGTCGGCGCCGCGCCCGGAGAGCAGGACCAGGCGCCGCACGCCCGCGGCCCCGGCCCGCTCCACGAACTCGTGCACCGGTCCGGGCACGGTCGGGGCCACCACGTAGGCGGCGGTGACGCCCCGCAGGGCCGCGTCCCAGCCGCCGGGGTCGGACCAGTCGAAGGGTGTGGGGCTGGTGCGGGAGGCGGCGCGCACCTGGAGGCCGCGCAGCCGCAGGCGGGCGGCGACCCGTCGGCCGGTCTTGCCGGTGGCGCCGAGGACGAGGGTGGTGTCGTTGTTCATGACTGCGATTCAACGGCATCCGTCCGGACGATTCCATGGGTGAGACACCGGATGGCCTTTGCGATCGTCTAATCTCGTGGGCATGGACGCGTTCGGTGACCTCTTCCGGGGGATGCGGGCCCAGGGCTCGCTGTTCGGCAGCTCGACCCTGACCCCGCCGTGGGCGCTGCGCTTCGTGGACGGGGCGCCGCTGACGCTGTGCACCGTCCTGGGCGGGGGTGGCTGGATCGTGCCGGAGGGGCTCCCGCCCGAGCCGCTGCGCGCCGGGGAGACGGTCATCGTGCGGGGTCCCGCGCCCTTCTCCTTCGTGGACGAGCCCGGCACCCGGGCCGAGGCGGTCGACTGCGGCGAGTACTGCGCGACGCCCGAGCAGGGCGGGACACGGCACCGGGTCGGCTGGAGCGACAGCTGCGGCGTCCCGGGCGAGGGCGCGACGACGCTGGTGGTGGGCGCCTACGCGGCGAGCGGCGAGGTCAGCCGCAGGCTGCTGGAGGCGCTGCCCGTGGTGCTGCGCGTGGCCTCCGGCGGCGGGGCCGATCCCGTCATGGAGCACCTGGCGGCCGAGGTCGCCGCCGACACCCCGGGCCAGCAGGTGGTCCTGGACCGGCTGCTGGACTGGTTGCTGGTCTGCTCGGTGCGCGACTACTTCGACCGGCCCGGCGGCGAGCCGCCGGCCTGGTACGCGGCCCAGCGCGATCCGGTGGTCGGCGCCGCGCTGCGCCTGCTGCACGCCGAACCGGCGGCGCCCTGGACGGTCGCCTCCCTGGCCGTGCGGGTCGGGGTGTCGCGTTCGACCCTGGCCAAGCGGTTCGCGGACCTGGTCGGCGAACCGCCGCTGACCTACCTCGCCCGCTGGCGCATGACGCTCGCGGCGGACCTGCTGGTCGAGCGGGAGTCGGCGACCGTCGCCGAGGTCGCCCGCGCCGTGGGCTACTCCGACGCGTTCGCCTTCAGCGCGGCGTTCAAGCGGATCCGGGGCGTCAGCCCGAGCGGGTTCCGGCGCGCGGGCGCACTCGTCCCCGGGCAGCCGGCCGGTCCGTCCGCGCGGCCTCAGGGCGCCGTGCCCGCGACCGTTCCCGCGCCCCTCACCGCCGTGGGCGGGCGTTCCTAGGCCGACGGGGACCCCAAGCCGGGGACGGTGACCGCCGGGGCGGCGCGGCGCCGACAGGGCGCCCCTGCCCGGTGGTTCAGCCCGGTCGGACCACGCGGCCGAGCAGGGCCATGAGCTGCTTCAGCTCGCTGTCGGACAGCACCGCCAGCGGGGACTTCTCCAGCGCCGCCCGGACCAGCTCGTCGCGGACCGCGCGGCCCTTGTCGGTCAGGACCAGGACGCGGGAGCGGCGGTCGGCGGGGTCCACCGCGCGCTCGACCAGGCCCCTGTCGGCGAGCTGGTTGGTGATGAAGGTCAGGTTCGGGGCGTTGCAGTACAGACGCTCGGCCATCACCTTCATCGAGGGCGGCGGCTCGTCCGGGTCGACGGCCCACAGCGCCTGGAAGGTCGCCGGCGTCAGCTGGTGCCCGGCCAGCGCCTGCCCGATCAGGTCGTTGGTCCGCATCCAGATGTCGTGGGTCGCGGCGACCACCGCGGTGAGTTCGGGTGTGGTCATGCCGCCATTCTACAAACGCTTCGAGCATCGAAGGATCATGCTAGCTTGATACTTCGAGACTCGAAACAAAGGGGGAGCTGTGAAAGACGACTACCGCGGTACCACCGCGCTCGTCACGGGCGCGTCCAAGGGGCTGGGGCGGGCCTACGCCCTGGAACTGGCGCGCCGGGGAGCGCGGGTGATCCTGCTGGCCCGCTCGGAAGGGGACCTCCAGGAGCTCGCCGAGCAGATCCGGGAACGGCACGGCGGACAGGGGCGCGGGGCTCCGGGCGCCGAGGTCGCCGAGGTGGTCACCGGCGACCTCGCCGCCCCGGACGGCCCGGAGCGGATCCTGCGGGAGCTGCGCGAGCGCGGCCTGACCGTCGACCTGCTGATCAACAACGCCGGCACGGGCAGCGTGGGCCCGTTCCTGAGCCGCCCCCTCGGGCCGCAGCTGGCCTCCGTCGGGCTCAATGTCAGCGGCCTGCTCGCACTGACCCACACGATCGGGGCGGAGATGGTCGCCCGCGGCTCCGGCGGCATCGTCAACGTCTCCTCCACCGCGGCCTTCCAGCCCATGCCGTACCAGGCCAGCTACGGCGCGACCAAGGCCTTCGTGCTCTCCTTCACCGAGGCGCTGGCCGAGGAGCTGCGCGGCACCGGCGTCCACGTCATGGCGGCGCACCCCGGCGCGATCGCGACCGGCTTCTTCGACGGCACCTCGGCCACGATCGGCCCGCAGGCCGACACGGCGGCCACCGTCGCGGCCCACACCCTGGACGACTACGCCCGGCGGCGCGCGGTGTCCTACCCGGGCCGGACCGTGAACCGGGTCATGACCTGGCCCGCGCGTCTGCTGCCGCGCACCGTCGTCGCGCGGGTGGCCGGCGGGTTCAACCGGCGGCTGCGCCTGCACGAGGTCGTCGACGCCGCCTGACCCGGGCCGGCGGGGGCCGTCGGTGTCCCCGGAGCGGGCCGGTCGCCCCGTGGGGGGCGCGGGCGAGGGGGCCCGGGTCCTGCGTCACGGCACGGCCGCGGGCTCCCCCGCCCCTCCTCAGGGGGCGCTCTGCCCGGATCCGCCCGTCCGGTCCAGGCGGGCCAGCACGTGGGCGTCGAGGAAGCCCCGCTCGGAGGCCGGGTCGTGGACCAGCCGTGCGAACGGGACGAGCCCGGCCCCGGCCATCAGCGCGGCGAAGCGGTCCACCGGCCAGCTGTAGGCGGGCGCCACCTTGTGGTCGAAGCGGACCGGCTCCGGTCCGTCGGTGGCGAAGAACGAGGCCAGGAGCAGTCCCTGCGGCGCCAGGACGCGTGCCTGCTCGGCGAGCAGCGCGGGCAGCTCCGCGGGCGGGGTGTGGATCATCGAGTAGTGGGCCAGCACGCCGCCGAGCGCGCCGTCCCCGACCGGCAGGGCCTCCATCCGCGCCTCGTCGAACCGCAGCGCCGGATGGGCCCGCCGGGCGTGGTCGACCATGGCCGGGGAGAGGTCGAACCCGAAGGCGTCCAGCCCCCGTTCGTGCAGCATGGCCGTCAGGTGCCCGGGCCCGCACCCGACGTCGGCCGCGCGCGGGTTGCCCGTCCCGCGCACCAGCTCGGCGAAGGTGCCGATCATGTTCCGCGAGAACGGCTGCGTCTCCAACCGGTCGGCGAACATCGACGCGTACAGCTCGACGACCCCGTCGTAGGCCGCCCTGGTCTGCTCCTGGTGCTCCGTCACGGGAGGGAAGCTAGCACCCGCGCACGTGCGCCGCCTCCCCGGCCCCGCCCCTCCGGGACCGGCCGCCCGGCCGTCGGAGGGCCCGCGCCTCACCGGCGGCGCCTCCGGTCGGCTCACCGGTTCCGGCCCGGGAGCGCCTCGTCCCCGTGCCGCGCGAGGAAGGCGTCCGTCTCCCCCGCCGTGGGACCCGTGGCCGGTCCGCGGCGGGTGACGGAGAGCGCGGCGGCCGCGTTGGCCCGGCGGGCGGCCTCCACCGGGGCCAGGCCACCGGCCACGGCGGCGGTGAACACGCCCACGTGCGCGTCGCCCGCCCCGTTGGTGTCCACGGCGCGCACGGGAAAACCGGGCACACGCAGGGGTGCGTCCCCGGCCCCGGCCACCGCGCAGCCCTTGGCGGCGTCGCGCACGACCACCGTGCCGCCGGGGCGGATCCGGGGCAGGAGGAGCGCGGCGGCCTCCTCGGGGGCGGTGCTCCCGGTCACGGTCGCGGCCTCGGCGGCGCTGAGGCTGAGCAGGTCGACGCGGGCCATGACCCGGTCCAGGGTCCGCCGGGGAAGGTCGCCCACGACCGGCGCCGGGTCCAGGACCAGGCGCACCCCCTCGGGGAGGTCGCCGATCCAGGTGAGGAGGTCGTCGGCGCGCGGTCCGGGCAGCAGCGAGTACCCCACGGTGTAGACGAAGTCCCCCGGGCGGGGCCGCAGGGTGCGCAGCTCGGCCAGGGACACCTCCGTCTCGGCGCCCAACCGGGTGATGAAGGTGCGTTCGGCGTCGCCGTCCACCAGGGCCACGCAGAAGCCGGTGTCCGCGTCGGGGAAGGGGGCGTGCGCCACCGCGACCCCCTCCGAGCGCAGCGCGGCACGGACCAGGTCCCCGTGGGGCCCGGTCCCGTGCGACCCCGCGTAGACCACCTCCATGCCCGCGCGCGCCGCGGCGGCGATGACGTTGAATCCTCCTCCGGCCAGGGTCCGCGCGGAGGAGGCGAACACTCCCCCGCCGGCTCGGGGAAGGGCGTCGACATCCATCACGACGTCGACGATCACCGGTCCCACGTGCAGCAGACGTCCGGTCACGGCAGGGCTCCCCTCGACTGCGCCGACCGTTGTGCCGGCCCCGCGATCATCCCGCGGCGGCCGGGGAGCGGGTGCCACCGGGGGCGCCGGACCGGACGGTGGCGCGCGGGACCGTCCCCGGCGCCCGGACATGCAGTGCCGGGGACGGCGGGGGCCGACCGGCATGGGTACGGTGGGAGCCCCCGGCGGGGACCGCGGCCGCTCCCCCGCCCCGCCGCTCCGTGAGGGGCGTCCCCGGGGGGACGACGCATAGGAAGTCGGGGTTCTGACACGAACACCCCGGACCCGCTCCGACCTGCACTGTCAGCGCCCCTGACCCCGTTCGTCCGTGGAACGAACACCCCGACGGACCGCCCACACGCGGTCCCGGCCTCGGTGCCTGTCGAATCGGGGAGAAGAATTTCCGGTTTCCGACCCTCGCACGCGGCCGGGCGGGGAATGCCCTCCCTACCGGTCGCGGCGACCGGCAGGCGGTGCCGGAGAAAGCACGCGGGCGCCGCGCCGAGGCCCCCTCCCCACGGCCGCAGGAGGCGGTCCGGTGAACGCTCCCCCACAACCGGTCGGCGGGACCGCCGGGCACGGATCGTCGCGCAAGGGGTTGTCGTCGGTCCCGCCCCGCATGTGGGCGGCGGTGGTCCTGCTCGTCGTCACCGCCCTCTTCGTGGCCCAGAACCGGGACACGGCGCAGATCCAGTTCCTGGTCGTCTCCCTGACGGCCCCGCTGTGGGCCGCACTGGCCGTGTCGGTCGCCGCCGGCGTGGTCACCGGACTGCTCGTCCGACCGTCACGACGGCGCAGGCGCGGGGCGTCGGGGTAGGGGGCGAACCAAGCAAGCCTGAAAGGGGCGCGGCGTTGCAGGGGCCCACCTCGAGCCGCTGAACGGCGATACTCTCTCCTACGTCGGTTGCGGTTCGATGAAGCCGCTGCGGCCCGCTCCCACTGCTGGCCACGGTGTGCGCGTTCACCACCCCTGGTCGAAGAGGACTTGGCCGGGCTGTCCCCCTACCTGCGCGCCCACATCCGCCGGTTCGGCGCCTACGCCACCGACGAGCTCGGGATCGGACCCGAGGCCTTCGAGGCCGCCCTGACCGAGACCGACTTCACCGTCCTGAACCTGGCCGCTTGAGGGGGCGGCCTCCTGCCCCGGAACGGGACGCCGGGCCGTGCCCTGCTCAGCCGCGGTCGACCGGAGCGGCGATCCACCGCGTCAACGGCATCACGTGCTCGAGCAGATCTACACCCAAGGGGGTCAGGGCGTACCCCACACGCGGTGGGGACTCCGGATAGGGGCGGTGCTCCCGAACGCACGGTGAGGTGCAAGGTAGCCCCGTAATGCAGGTTCCGGTTTGGTTGTTCCTCATGCCCCAGTCACGACAGAGTTGGTACGCAAGATATTTTTGTGCCTTCCATCCTTTACGAGGGGCCCTGTGATCGCACATGGAGCCCCCTGATGTTCCGTTCCGTTTCACCCGGCCGGGCTTTTCCAGAAACCCGGCCACATGTGGCCATCAGGGGGACAAAGAGGAACAAGGGCCTGCGGCGGGCGGCGTTCGCAGGTATCGTGTGGCGCCCTTCTCGACTGCGGACCGCCTTTCGTCTCCGGTTGGAGAAAATCCCTGGTACGGGGTGGTGTCAGGGTGAATAATGCCTTCGACCAGCCGCAGAGGAACCCGGGCCCTCACAGGACATCCGGGGCGAGGTGCGGGTCAGCCACCGGCCGGTTCCGGCCCGGGGCCGGTGGTCGGAAAACCGTTCTGCTGTAATAGGTGACCAATTATTCGACGTGAAAGAGGTCCGATGGGATCAGTGGGGCGGCTGCCGTTGGGCAGTGGCGGGGAAATCCTTTTCGAGGCGTTCCCGGTCGTTGAATCAGACCAGGTGGGCGAGGGCGGTCCGGTGAAGGCGGGGCGGATCGCCGACGCGGTCGGCGAGCTGCCGCACACGCTCCTGGAAGCCCTGCAGCCGGTGCGGGAGATGGCCGAGACGGTCGTGGAGCAGCTGAGCAAGGCCAGGCCCTCAGAAGTCGAGGTGACCTTCGGCGTGGACCTGTCCGCGCAGGTCGGCGCCATCGTCAGCAAGGGCGAGGGCAAGGCGAACCTGAAGGTGCGCGTGCTGTGGAAGAAGGACGACGAGAAGTAGGGCGACAAGCGCCGGGGTGTGGGGGCAGTGCAGGAGGAGTCAGGAGCTGATGGGATGAGTGCGGGCCGCCATAGCGACGAGGGTGCCGCTTCGGCCCCCCGGCAGGGCTCGGGGATGGGCGAAGGGGTCGTCCAGGTCCTGGACAGCGACGACCGCGTGGTCGGCGCGGGGTTCCTGGCCGGTGAGAACCTGGTTTTGACCTGCGCGCACGTGGTGCAGGCCGCGCGAAGCGCCCCCGGCGCCACGGTGGCCCTGCGCTTCGCCCTGCTGCCCCAGGCTCCCGTGGTCCGGGGGCGGGTCCTGGAGCAGGAATGGCGCACCCTCGACGCCCAGGACGTGGCCGCGCTCCGCCTGGAGCAGGTGCCGGACAAGGCCCGACCGATGCTTCTGGGCCGAGCGGAGGGGACTCGCGGGCACCAGGTCGCCTCCTACGGGTTCCCCGCCCAGGCCCCTGCGGATGGGCACTTCGGCTACGGCACGGCCGGGGACCTGCTGCCCGACACCCGGGTGGGCCCACGGCTGCAGCTGACCGGCGCCAACGACCTGACCACCGGGTTCAGCGGCGCGCCCGTGCTGGACGAGGTGACGGGCCTGGTGGTCGCCATGGTCACCGAGATCACGGCCCAGGACCGCTACCAACGGGGCCAGGGCATCGTCTACGCCACGCCCGCCGAGGTGCTGCGCGAGGTGGTTCCGGAGCTGGGTGAGGCGCAGATCTTTCCCTATCGGGGTCTAGCGTCCTTCACCGCCGAGGACGCGGCCTGGTTCCATGGCCGCCAGGGCGCGGTGGAGGAGCTCCTGGAGAGGGTGCGCCGCCACCGGCTGGTGCTGTTGCTGGGCCCTTCCGGTGCGGGAAAGTCCTCTCTGATCCAGGCCGGGGTGCTGCCGGCGCTGGCTGCTGGCGGTGTGCCGGGCAGTGACCGGTGGTTGCCCGTCCTGGTGCGTCCGGGTCGTGACCTGGCCGCGGAGCTGGCGCGGGCGGGCCTGGATGGGGAGGAGAGCGGCGGTATCGGGGCCGCGGTGCGACGCCGCCTGGAATCCGGGCCCGGTTTTGACCGTCTGGTGTTGGTCATCGACCAGTTCGAGGAACTCCTCACCCGCACGCCCGCCCCTGGTGACCAGGCCAGCCGCACACGAGGGCTGGACCTGGTGGAGGAGCTGCTCGAAGACATCCAGGCTCATGTCCCGCTCAGCGTGGTCCTGGTCATGCGCAACGACTTCTACTCCCCGTTGGCCGAGGCGGCCCCGCACCTGCTGGAAGTCGCTCAACCCGGGGTGGTCAACATCCCCTCCCACCTCAGCACCGCTGAACTGGATGCCATCATCGCCCGCCCCGCCCAGGACGCGGGCGCCCGGTTCGAGGACGGCCTGCCCCAACGCATCATCGATGACCTGCGCCAGGCGAGCACGGGCCGCCGTGTCGCGGCCACCCTGCTGCCCCCGCTGCAGCTCGCCCTGAGCCAGCTGTGGGAGCGGCGCGACCACGGCCGCCTGACCCACCAGGCCTACGCGAACATCGGCAAGGTCTCGGGAAGCCTGGCAGCCTGGTGCGACAACGCCGTGGGACAGTTACCGCAGGCCCAGCGCCCGATCGCCCAGCGCATCCTCACCGCCCTGGTGCACCCGGCCGACGAGGACCCGGCCATCCCCGCCACCCGCCAGCAGGTCCCCCTATCCGAGCTCAGGGCCCTGGCCGCCGGCACACCCGCCGCCGACGCGGACTTCGACGAGGTCCTGGACTCCTTGAGTACGGCCCGGATCATCACCACCACCAGCCTTCCCCCCGGCCCTGCCGCCAGTGCCCCTGGCGACGCCCGTGCCGGCGATCCCATCGTGGAACTGGTCCACGACGCGCTCATCCGCGACTGGGAGACATTGCGCACATGGGTGGACCGCGACCGCAAGTTCCAGGTATGGCGGCACGATGTCTCCAAGCAGGCCACCCTCCACGCGGACAGCAGGAAGCCCGGAGACCTGTTGTCGGGCACCACCCTGGCCGAAGGGCTGCAATGGGCCGGCCAGCGCTCACTGCCCCCCCGCATCTCCGATTTTGTGGCTGCCAGCGAGAAGCACCAGCAGTTGGCCATGCGCCGTGCCCGGCGCCTGAACACGGTCCTGGCAAGCTTGCTGGTCCTGGTCCTGGTCGCTTCCGGAGTGGCCGCGTCTCAGTGGAGGAACGCCGAGCAGGAACGACTCGACGCCCAATCCCGCCAGCTCGCCGCCCAGTCCACCGCCCTGCTCGACCGAGAACCCGACACGGCCTCCTTGCTGGCTGTGCACGCCTACAACACCTCCCCTACCGACGAGGCCCGTGGCAGCCTGCTGCGCGCCGGCGGCCTCGGTCTCCAGCACCACCTCACCGGCCACAATGGGCCGGTGAATGCGGTGGTGTTCAGCCCGGACGGACAGAGGTTGGCCAGCGCGAGCGACGATGGGACGGTGCGGGTATGGGACGCCGAGTCCGGAGAGGAACTCCGCACGCTCGAAGACCACGACGACGGGGTGTCGTCGGTGGTGTTCGACCCGTACGGGCGCAGGTTGGCCAGTGCGGGCGATGACGGGACGGTGCGGGTGTGGGACCTGGATTCGCAAGAGGATCCCCACGTCCTCACCGGTCACGACGAACCGGTGAGGTCGGTGGTGTTCGACCCGGACGGCCAGCTGTTGGCCAGTGCGAGCGAGGACGGGACGGTGCGGGTATGGGATGCCGAGTCCGGACGGCAGCTCCACGTCCTCACCGGCCACGAATACTGGGTGAAGTCGGTGATGTTCAGTCCGTACGGGCAGAGGTTGGCCAGTGCGAGCGGCGACGGGACGGTGCGGGTGTGGGACGCCGAGTCCGGACGGCAGCTCCACGTCCTCACCGGCCACGACTCCGGGATGGAGTCGGTGGTGTTCAGCCTGAACGGATATCTGTTGGCCGGTGCGAGCGGCGACGGGACGGTGCGGGTATGGGATGCCGAGTCCGGACGGCAGCTCCACGTCCTCACCGGCCACAACAACGAGGTGTGGTCGGTGGTGTTCAGCCCGAACAGCCAGCTGTTGGCCAGCGCGGGCACTGACGGGACGGTGCGGGTGTGGGACCTGGATTCGCAAGAGGATCCCCACGTCCTCACCGGTCACGACGAACCGGTGAGGTCGGTGGTGTTCGACCCGGACGGCCAGCTGTTGGCCAGTGCGAGCGGCGACGGGACGGTGCGGGTATGGGATGCCGAGTCCGGACAGCAGCTCCGTATCCTCACCGGCCATGACGAACCGGTGAGGGCGGTGGTGTTCGACCCGGACGGGCACAGGTTGGCCAGCGCGGGCCAGGACGGGACAGTGCGGGTGTGGGACGCCGAGTCCGGACAGAAACTCCGCTCCCTCACCGGCCACGACCAAGAGGTGAGGGCGGTGGTGTTCAGTCCGAACGGCCAGCTGTTGGCCAGTGCGAGCGGCGACGGGACGGTGCAGGTGTGGGATGCCGAGTTTGGGCGGCAGCTCCGTATCCTCACCGGCCACAACGACGGGGTGTCATCGGTGGTGTTC
>NZ_JBSHDN010000040.1:0-26702 GCF_053616335.1 Nocardiopsis sp. NPDC055824 | reverse complement strand
GAGTCCGGACGGGCACAGGTTGGCCAGCGCGAGCGACGACCGGACAGTGCAGGTGTGGGACCTGGATTCGCAAGAGGACCCCCACGTCCTCACCGGCCACAACGACGGGGTGTCGTCGGTGGTGTTCAGTCCGGACGGGCACAGGTTAGCCAGCGCGAGCGACGACCGGACAGTGCGGGTGTGGGAAGCCGAGTCCGGACAGCAGCTCCGTATCCTCACCGGCCACAACGACGGGGTGTCATCGGTGGTGTTCAGTCCGGACGGGCACAGGTTGGCCAGCGCGAGCGACGACCGGACAGTGCAGGTGTGGGACCTGGATTCGCAAGAGGACCCCCACGTCCTCACCGGTCACGACGACGGGGTGTCGTCGGTGGTGTTCAGTCCGGACGGGCACAGGTTGGCCAGCGCGGGCCAGGACGGGACAGTGCGGGTGTGGGAAGCCGAGTCCGGACAGCAGCTCCGTATCCTCACCGGCCACGACGACGGGGTGTCGTCGGTGGTGTTCAGTCCGGACGGGCGCAGGTTGGCCAGCGCGGGCCAGGACGGGACAGTGCGGGTGTGGGAAGCCGAGTCCGGACAGCAGCTCCGTATCCTCACCGGCCACGACGGAGAGGTGACCGCGGTGGTGTTCGACCCGGACGGGCACAGGTTGGCCAGCGCGGGCCAGGACGGGACAGTGCGGGTGTGGGAAGCTTCGCATCTTGACGTGGACGCTGCCGAGGAACATATCTGCACAGCACTCCGCCGAGAACTCACTGACGATGAGCAGTCGCTGTATCTGCAAGGTGTGCCGAACGCACCAGTGTGTTCGACATGACACACTGCCACGATCTCTTGCTGAGAGCTCATCTGACCCGCCCCTCCGCCCCCCGCGCCCTGGACCAGCGCGCGCTCTTGCGGTTCCTGCGTACCGTGGCCCGCGACGCTTCGCCCGGGACCGGGTGATCTGCCACCTGGCCTACTACGCGGGCCTGCGAGTGGCGGAGATCGTCGCGTTGGAGGTGGCCGACGTGCGGCTCTCGGTGAGGAAGGGGAGCGTGCGGGTGCGGGGCAAGGACCGGCCAGACGGCAAGGACCGCACCGTTCCGCTGCACGCCCAGGTGCGCACCACCCTGGAGGAGCTGCTCGACGGGCTCGGCCGACCCGCCGCCAGGCCGCTGATCCGCAATCGCGATGGCGCCGGCCTGTCCATTCGGGCCGCGAACACCGCCGTGCGCGCCCTGGGGGCCGCGGTGGGGATCGGCCCCGCCGACGACGGCGAAGCCTTCGGGCCGCACGTGCTGCGCCACGCCTTCGGCACCGACCTCGTGCGCGGCCGCGGCGAGGTGGCCTCCGCACCGGTCAACGTGGTCCTGGTCGCCGAGCTGATGGGCCACGCCGATCTGAACACCACCCGCCGCTACACCCTGCCCACCAACGCCGACAAGACCCGGGCGCTGGAGACGCTCACCACCGACCGATGAACAGACTGTTGCCCCTTTGGTTCGCCCCCGGGCAGGGGCGCGCACGGCCCCGGCCCCGGTGCGCGCCCGCCGCGGCGTGGCTCAGCCGCCGACCGGCCCGGCGGCGACCCGTTCGCCGCGGGTCGTCTCCACGACCAGGACGAACTGGTCGGGGACCCGGCCCCGGAGGTCCGTGCGGAATTCGTCCACCGGCGGCGGGGTGTCCCGGACCCGGACCTCGACGTGCATCGTCCTCGAAGCCGTGTACACGTGTGTCACCGACGAGTCCGGCTGTTCGGCGATCCACCGGTCGGCCGCCTCCTCGACCCGGTTGGTCCACACCGCCAGCAGGACGGTGGCCGCGGTGTTGGCGAGCAGGGGGACGAACACGACGGTGAACAGCAGGGCCAGGCCGAGGCGAGTCCTGCGCACCGAACGCCTGTCCCGGTGCTCCGCGGGCGTACCGTGGCCCGAGGCCGCGAAGACCACCATGCCCGCGCAGACCAGCGCGAGCAGGTTGGACAGGAAGAGGACGAGCGCCCCCGCCGTCAGCCACAGCGCGCCCTGTCCCAGGCACACTCCCGCCACCACCAGCGGGGGGACGAGCGAGATGGCGATGGCCACACCGGGCAGGACGGCTGCGACGTCGCGCCGGGACAGGCCCACCGCGCCTGCGGCGCCGGTGGCCAGGGCGGAGACGAGGTCCATGAGGCCGGGCGAGGTCCGGCCCGCGACCTGGCTGTTGCGCACGAGGTCGTAGCCCCCGGGCACCACCGCGGAGAACAGCACGCCGATGCCGATCACCAGCGCGCAGCCGAGGATGACCGTGCGGACGGCGCCCGTGCGGCGCTGGCGGACGGCTCCCAGGGCGATGCCCATGATCGGGGTGGACAGGGGGGCGATGATCATCGCGCCGATCACCGTGGCCGTGGAGTCGGTCATCACTCCCCCCGCCGCGACCACCGCCGACAGCGTCAGCATGGTCCAGAACGCCGACGCCTTGGCCCGGCTGTCCCCCGCCGACACGTCGAGGTCCCGGACCAGGTCCTGCGGGGGACGCAGCTGGGAGGCGGGGAGGACGCGTTCGAGGATGGCGCTGAGCATGGTGTCGAGTATCGCCAGGGAGACCTCGTGGGGGCCGGAGGCACGGCGTGGAGGCGGAGGGAACCTCCGCCGTGTCCGGGCGCCGTCCTCGCCGGGTTCCGGGGCGCTCTCAAGGTGCGGTGCTTGCGGGGCGCCAGGTCGGGGCCCGGGTCCGGGCAGCGCGGAGTGCTCCGGCGCCCGCCTTCCACCTCAGGCCCGTGCCCGCAGCAGCGGCAGGGGGCAGTGCTCCCCCGCGACACGGCAGAGGACGGCCAGGAGTGCGAACACAGCGGTGCCGACCGCCACGGCGGGGCCGAGCGGCGCGGGGAGCTCCTGGGCGAGGACGAGGACGCCCACGGCCAGGACGAAGACGCCGAACCCCTTGCGCAGCGCGCCCTCGGGCACCCGGGAGGCCAGTGGCGCGCCGAGGAGCGATCCCGAGACGGCGGCGACGGTGACCACGGCGACCAGCGTCCAGTCCGGGCTCACCGTCGTCAGGTACCCGGCGAGTCCGGCGAAGGACTTCATGGCGATCACGAGCAGCGAGGTCCCCACGGCGGCGGGCATCGCGAGGCCGCCGAGCAGTGCCAGGGCGGGCACCACGAGGAAGCCGCCGCCCGCGCCGACCAGGCCGGTGACGGCGCCCACGGCCAGGCCGTCGAGGACGATCCGCCTCAGGGGCAGACCGTCGCGCCGCCGCTCGCCGTCCCCGGCGGGGGTCTTCCCCCTGCCGAGGAGCATGGCCGCCGCGGTGGCGACCATCATGAGGGCGAAGGCGGTCATCAGCAGGGTCCCGGGGACGTGTCCGCCCACGAGGCCGCCGACGAATGCGCCCGCCATGCCGGCCGCCCCGAAGACCAGGCCGGTGCGCCACCGGACGTTGCCCCTGCGCGCGTGGGTGGCCGCGCCGACCAGCGACGTCACGCCGACGACGAACAGGGAGGCGGCCACGGCGCCCTTGGGGTCCATGCCCGCGACGTAGGTCAGCAGCGGGACCATCAGGATGGAGCCGCCGCCTCCGAGCAGTCCGAGCGCGAGCCCCACCACCAGGGCGGGGCCCACGACGAGGATCAGTGGGAACTCCATGCTTCGTCACTCTCCGTGGCGTGGTTCTGCGGGCGCGGCCGCGTGGGCGGTGCGCCCCTGGTCGGGCCGGGGGCGGGGGGTTGGGTCGGTCCGGTGCGCCGCCCCGTCCGGGCGGGTACCGGGGCGGGGCCGTCGCCGGGTGCCGGCGGGCCCCGCCCCTGTCGTCGTGCCGGGTCGGCGGCCGCTCAGGGCCGGGTGTCCCGTCCCTGCTTCCAGGCGGTCCAGCCCGTGTAGCTGCCGTCGAGTTCGACGACGTCGTAGCCTGCGCGGCGCAGGGCACTGGCCGCGACGGAGTTGCGCGCGCCCGCCTGGCAGTAGGTCACGACGGGGCCGTCGTCGGGCAGCTCGTCGAGGTGCCACAGGATCCGGCCCGCGCTGAGCTGGGCGGAGCCGGGGATGTGCCCCGCGGCGTGTTCGGTCCTGTTGCGCACGTCCAGGACGAGTGCGGCCCCGTAGTCCTCCAGCTGCGCGGGGGCGATGACGGCCGGAACGGTCGTCGGTAGGCCCTCGAGCCCGGTGGTGTAGCCGGTCACGCGGTCGATGCCGACTCGCAGCAGGTGGTCGCGCACCTTTCCGGCGGTGTCGCCGTCGGGGGCGAGGAGCACCAGGGGGCGGGTCTCGGACTCCGGGTCGTGGGCCCAGGCGCCGAAACTCGCGGCCTTGGCCGGGCCGGGGACGTTCAGCGCCCCGGCCACGGTGCCGCGGTGCACCTCGGTGTGGGGCCGGGTGTCGACGAACACGATCCGGTCCTCCTCCAGGGCGCTGCCGATCGCGGCGTTCGCGAGTTCGGGGAGCGGGGGCAGGGGACCCAGGATCTCGGGCCCCTCCCTGTTCTGGCGCTTCATCCTGGCGAAGTAGGCGTGGGCGTCGGGCTGTCCGTCGAGGAGTTCGTCGACGAAGCCCTTCTCGTCGTCGTCGCGCAGGTAGGGGCCCCACCAGGCGTTGAGGCGCTCGTATCCGACCGTGGTGGCCGGGAGCGCCCCGAGGGCCTTGCCGCACGCGCTGCCGGCCCCGTGCCCGGGGAGGACCTGGACGTGGTCGGGCAGGGTCAGGAAGGTGTCGCGCAGGCTGGCGAACAGGTGGCGCGCGCCCTCGAAGCGTGTGTCCTCTCCCCCGGCGGCCTCGTCGAGCAGGTCGGGGCGGCCGATGTCTCCGGCGAAGACGAAGTCGCCGGAGAGCAGGTAGCCCGGCTGGTCGCTGAAGGCCCCGTCGGTGATCAGGAAGGACAGGTGTTCGGGGGTGTGCCCGGGGGTGTGCCGGGCCCGCACGGTGATGTTGCCGACGGTGACGGTGTCGCCGTCCATGAGCCGTTCGGCGTCGAAGCCGTACTGCCAGTCCTCGCCGCCCTCGCCGGAGACGTAGGCGGTGGCGCCCGTCGCCGCGGCGAGTTCGCGTGTGCCGGAGAGGTAGTCGGCGTGGATGTGGGTCTCGGTCACGGCCACGATCCGCATGCCGTGCCTGCGTGCCAGGTCGAGGTACTCGCCGATGTCGCGGCGGGGGTCGACCACGAGGGCCTCTCCCCGGGCCTGGCAGCCGATGAGGTAGCTCGCCTGGGCGAGGTCGTCGTCGTAGACGCGTTCCAGCAGCATGTCTTCTCCTTGTCGGTGGTTGTCCGCCGCTCCTGCGGATACTCCGGGGAGTATGTGGAGGAGCGGGTGCGGCGATGGCTGCGGGCCGGTCCCGGCCCCGGGTTCGTGTCGGTGCCGTGTGGGCCCGGCGGTCGGCGCCGCTCCCGGGCCGCGACCGGGGCGGGGCCCGCGCGGTGGCCGGGGCCGCGTCCGGCGGGGCCGGCGGCGGCGCCCGGCCCGCGGGGGTCACCGGCGGGCGGCGATCCGTTCGAGGGAGTCCTCGATGTCGACGTGGCCGCGGGGCCGGTTGTAGGGCAGGCGGGCCAGGGCCGTGCCCATCATGCAGGTGTCGGTGACCGCGGCGAAGGCCAGTCCGGCGCCGATGAGACCGGCGAGCGCCACCGCGGGCGGCCACAGGAGGGAGGCGAGCACGGAGGTGAGCACGAGGCCCCCGGCGACCAGGCGGACCTGGCGCTCCAGAGCCCACCGCTCCCGTCCCCGCACGACGGGGGCTCCTTGGGCCTCCCAGGCGTTCATGCCGCCGCTCATCACCACTGTGTCCCGCAGGCCCGCCTCCGCCAGCCTGTCCTGGCACCGGCGGGCCCTGGCCCCGGACTGGCAGACCAGGACGAGGCCGCGCCCGGCGTCGGCGGCGATGCGCTCCAGGTGGTCGTCCACCCGCTGCAGGGGCAGGTTGACCGCTCCGGGGATGTGGGAGCTCTCGTACTCGGCCGCGGTGCGCACGTCCACCAGCAGGGTGTCGGGGTCGGTCTCGACCAGGCTGCGCACGGCGTGGACGTCGATGCTGTTGCCGCTCATGTGTCTCCGTGGGTTCTCGGACGGCCCGGGCGGGCCGTCGGTGGTTCGTGGGCGCCGTGTGGGCGCTGTGTGGGCGACCGCCCACCCCTCCATACCCCGGGGAGTATCGGGAGAGCGGACCGGCCCCTCGGGCGCGGCGAAAGGAAGGAGCCCGTGCCGTACGGTTCGGCCGCCCGATCATACCGGGGGGAGTATCCGAACTGCACAGACCCGCCCCTGTCGGAGCGGGAGGGTCCGGCCCCCGGCGCGGACGGCGCGCGGGCGCGCGGAGGGACCCCGCGAAGTCCTAGGCCAGGGCGAGGAAGAGCTTCTCCAGCTCCTCCTCGGTGAGCTCGGGCTCCTCGCCGCGGTCACGGGCAGTGTTGCAGTGCCGCATGCCGCTGGCGACGATCTTGAACCCGGCCCGGTCCAGGGCCCGGGAGACGGCCGCCAGCTGCTGGAGGACCGCCGCGCAGTCCTCGCCCTCCTCGATCATCGAGATCACACCGGAGAGCTGCCCCTGGGCGCGCTTGAGCCTCGTGAGGGCGTCGCCGACCATTTCAGGCTTCATCTGCATCCTTTCGCCTTATGGCCGCCAGCATACCCCCGGGTGTATCCGTTCCGACCGTTGGACGGGTCACACCCCCACCGGACGCCCTCGTCCCCGGCACCCCGCGGACCGTCCCGCCCAGCGATGACTTATCTTCTATGCAAGATAGAAAATAGATCGGCGGCCCGCCTCCCCCGGAGCGGCCCCGGGAGAGGCGAGGACGCGGATGCTTGCGTGGACCTACCGGCACTGGGCGGTCGCCGCGGCCGCCACCCTGGGCGCACTGGTGCTCCTGGGGGTGCCCACCGTACTGGTGCCCAACGGTTTCTTCACGAGGGAGATCGAGCCCACCTGGTGGTCCTACCCCGTCTGGGGCGCCGGCGCGGTGCTGTCCGGCCTGCTCGCCGCGACCTACGTCGGCAGGGGCGGGGAGCGGGAGGGGAACACACGTGGCGGCCTGGGCGGTGTCGTCCTGACCTGGCTGGCCATCGGCTGCCCGGTGTGCAACAAGCTCGTCCTGCTGGCGCTGGGCGCCTCGGGCGCCCTGGCGTGGTTCGCGCCGCTACAACCGGTGCTCGCCGTGGCCGGGCTCGCCCTCCTCGCCGTGGCCCTGCGGGCCCGGCTGCGCACCGCCGGCTCCTGCCCTCTCCCCCCCGCCCCGGGGCTGAGGCGCCGGCGCCCGCCGGGGTACGGGGCGGCGACCGCCTGCTTCCGCCGGGCTGCCGTCGACATGAGGGGCACCATGCGGCGGATGCGCCGGTGCGCCTCAGCGGTAGCCGGCCAGGCCGTCGGCCAGTTCTTCCCCGTCGCCGTCGCGGAGGGCGTAGAGGGCTTGCTGCAGGGCGAACGTGCCGCGGATCGCGGTGATGCGGGTGGCGAGCCCGTCGTCCGGCCGACCGCCCAGGGCGAGCACCCGCTCCAGGAGGCCGCGGCCGTGGCCGGCGCCGATAGCCGCGAGGTCCTCGGCCGGGTCGCCGAGTGCGACACCGTCCCAGTCGAGTACTCCGGAGAGGTGCGGCAGACCGTGCTCCCACTCCCACAGGACGTTCTCGGCGCCGAGGTCACCGTGCACCACGGCCCGGTCGACGTGGGGAAGGCCGTCGAGCACGGCGAGTTCCCGTTCGGCCCGCAGGCGCCCACTGTCGGACATGAGCGGGAACAGCTCTGCGCGTACGTCCTCAGCGAACCGCCGCCACCGGTCTTCCGGTTCCTGGGACAGAACCGCTCGTACCGTCTCGTCGGCACCGGCACGGGCCAGCCCGGACAGCAGCGCGGCGTACTGCGCCGCCACGGCGCCGGCCACTCGGGCGTCGTCGAGCGAGTCGGTCTCCAGCGGTTCCCCGGGGATGCGGCCGAGCACCAGGAACGGCTCCTCGTCGGTGCCGTGGGCGCCGCCCCTGAGCAGCGGCTCGGGTATGCGGAAGCCGAGGTCGAGGCCGGCGAGTGCCTGCAGTGCGGCCGCCCGCTCGGGCAGCCGGGCGGCCGCCGCCCGGCTGCGGGGCAGGCACACGACGCGGTCCGAGCCGATGACCACGGTGTGGAACTGCCCCTGGCGCACTGCGAGGCCGTCCGGTTCGTCGTGGGGCAGCAGACGGCTCAGCAGAGCGCGATGCGTCGTCCGGATGCTCATGGGAATGGCCTCTGGATCCTTCGATGGGTCGGGGGCGATGTGCGCGAAGTGCTGTCGGGCCGCGCCGGCGAAGGCGCCTCTCGCCGCGGACACGGGGTCCCGTTCCCGGCGTCGGGCGGCCAGGACGTCGGGGCGAGATGTTGGTGTTCTGGATCGTTGTCGCGGTGGGGGCGGTCGGTCCGTCCCCGCCTGCGAGCGCACGCCGGGCCGGTCACCCCTCGGCGCCGCCCTCGCGGTCCGCGAGGAACTCGTCGAGGAGGCGGAAGAGGACCTCGATCGCGCGGGCCTCGTGCTCGGGCGGCAGTTCCCAGGGGTTGTCCCAGCCCTCGGGCAGGGCGATGTGCAGGACCTGGCCGGGCCAGCCGTGGGTGCAGTCCCGTCCCCCGTGGGCGACCAGCCACTCGTGCCACCCCTCCAGCCCGGGTGCCCCGTGACGGGCCGAGCTCTGGTCGTACCCGGTCAGGAACGCGGTCATTGCGTGGAAGGTGGCGCGGCCGACGAACATCCCCGGCCGCTTGCCCACACCGGCGAAGTACTCGCGTTCACTCATCTCGTTGACTCTGGTCATACTTCCGCTCCCTCGCGTGATCGCGGTCATGGCCCGAAGTCTGCCCCGGCCGCAGGTACCGCATCCGGTCGACCGTCACCGGGAGCGGCCGGAACCGGCGACGGCACCGACAGCTTCGGTTTCTGGCACCGATCTTGCGGTGCGTCACGTTCCATGGGCCGGTCGGAGCAGAAGCAGGAGCACCTCACGGCTCTCCGAAGCGCGCACGTGGCTCCAGGGCCCAGGCCTTCGCGCCCCTTCTGAGCCGACCGCGAGACCGGTGCCAGGCCCCGAACACGACAGTGCTCGTGAGCGTGGAGACGTCAGTGGTCGGTTTCCGGATCAGCCGCTGATCGTCCGTACACGAGCCCCGGGTGCTCAGCTCTCCCCGCCACCGGCCTCCTCGATCGCCTCGACCAGTGCGACGGCCCGACGGAGCACGTGGTCCAGGCCGTCCTGTGGCATCCGCCCCTGGCGCACGGCCGCCTCCACCCCGCTCAACATCGCGCACACCTCCGCAGGCGACTCCAGGCCCGTCGGGGGCCGCGTACCGCATGCGGCCAGGACGCTGTCGGGGGTGGGGCGGTCAACGGGGTCCTTGGCCAGGCAGGCGGAGACCAGGTCCTTCAGCGGCCCGGTCAGTCCGCTCAGGTCGGGTTCGGAGTGGATAATACGGTGGGTGATCGCGTGGGCGGGGCCCTCGCCGAACGGGCTGCGGCCGGTGGCGGCGAATGCCAGCACGCACCCGAGGGAGAACACGTCGGAGGCGGGTCCCACCGAGGCC
The DNA here is from genome assembly GCF_053616335.1 of Nocardiopsis sp. NPDC055824. NCBI lineage: Bacteria > Bacillati > Actinomycetota > Actinomycetes > Streptosporangiales > Nocardiopsidaceae > Nocardiopsis > Nocardiopsis sp. NPDC055824. Next base: position 17,214 of record NZ_JBSHDN010000040.1, on the reverse strand, counting down.
CCGGTGACCTGTTCGGGGGACATGAAGGCGGCGGTGCCCAGCACGGCGTGGGTTCGGGTGTAGGAGGTGGCGTCCAGGGCGCGGGCGATGCCGAAGTCGATCAGGCGGGGCCCGTCGGCGGCCAGGAGGACGTTGCCGGGCTTGAGGTCGCGGTGAACGATCCGGCATGCGTGCACCGCGACGAGTCCCTCGGCCAGGCCCGCGCCCAGGGCGGCGACCGAGTCCGCCGGGAGCGGGCCGTGCTCGCGGACCGCCGCGTACAGGGTGGGCCCGGGGATATAGGCGGTGGCCAGCCAGGGCGGGTTCCCGTCGGGGTCGGCGTCCACAACCTGGGCGGTGTGGAACCCGCCGACCCTGCGGGCGGCCTCGACCTCGGCGGCGAAGCGGCGGCGGAACTCGGGGTCTTCGGCGAGCTCGGGGTGGACGACCTTGATCGCGACGTCGCGTCCGCCGGGGGAACGGCCCAGGTACACCCGGCCCATGCCGCCGGCGCCCAGGCGACCTGAAAGCCTGTAGGGGCCGATCCGCTCGAGGTCTGGGTCCATCTCCAAAGGCCTGGTCTTCGACACGGCGTCCCTGGGAAGCGGAGGAGTCTTGTGACGCAATCGCCGCCTGTTGAAGACCATCACTCCGACGGCGGCGAGCACGAAGACGACCACGATCACCCAGGAGGGCCAAGGGAAAATGGTGAAATTCGGCATAGGGCGACGGTAGCCGGACCCAGGGGGCGCCAGGCCGTTCGCGGACGGTCGTCACCGTTTGGAGAGCGGGCGCCGAAGAACTGGCCGCCGACCCGCCAAGGGCGAGTTCACCGTCGACCCGGCCGTGTGGTTCAGCCTTCTCCCCCGAGCACTCACCGACAGCGCAGGAGGAGCGCTGACGTCCCTGGGATGTCTGGCACCGATCCTGTGGTGCGTCACGTTCCATGACTCGGTCGGAGCAGAAGCAGGGACACTTCACGGCTCCTCGAAGTGCGCACGTGGCTCAAGAGCACAGGTCTGCGCGCCCCTTCGTGAGCCAACCGCGAGACTGGTGACAGAACCCGTCCCCGCGGCCGTCAACACGAGGATCCCGCCGGGCCCGAAGGACTTTCAGGACCACGGGGGACGGGGGCCTCCCCGCCCCGGTCCGACTCCTGCCCCGGCGCCTCGGAGGGCCGTGTCGGCTCCGGCCCCGCGGCCTCCCCGCGCTGGCGGTACCAGCCGCGGAGCCCGACCGCCAGGAGCAGGAGGCCCACCGCCGCCAGCAGAACGGTGTCGGCCCCCGATCCGCCGACCCCGAAGACCCACTCCTGGACGCCGTGCGCCGCCTCGGTGAGGCGGCCCGTTCCGCCGAAGAGGGTCGCCGTCCCCTGCGAGGTGAGGAACAGGACCCCGACCCCGATGAACAGCAGGCCCGACAGCAGGGCGGTGGTGTGCAGTTCCACCGGGCCCAGACGGAGGGTGCGGCCCCGCAGCCAGCGGCGGGATCCGAGGTCGTAGCGGTCCCACAGCAGCGCCAGCAGGAACAGCGGCGCGGCCATGCCCAGGGCGTAGACCGCCAGGAGCAGGGCGCCGCGCACGGTTCCGCTGGTGGCGGCGACGGTCAGCACCGCGCCCAGGATGGGGCCGGAGCAGAAGCCCGCGAACCCGTACACCGCTCCCAGGGCGAAGACCGACACCCCGCTGGTCCTGCCGGCCAGGCGCCCCTGGATGCGCTGTGCCAGGCCGGAGGAGAAGCCGAAGCCCGCGATCTGGGCGAGGCCGAAGGCGATGACGAGCCATCCGGCGACGGCGATCAGGAGTTCCCGCTCTCCGTAGACCAGGCGGCTGACCAGCGCGGATCCCGCCCCCAGGGGGACGAGGGTGGTGCACAGCCCGAGGTAGAACACCGTCGTGCGCACGAGGAGGCGGCGCGGGTCGCGGAAGGCGTAGCCGAAGAAGGAGGGGAGCAGGAGCGCGCTGCAGGGGCTGAGCAGGGCGAGCACACCGCCGGCCAGGGCGGCGGCGAAACCGATGTCGGTCACTGCCGCCCACCCCCGGTCCCGGCGGCCTCCAGGGAGCTGTCGATGACCGCCTCGAACACCTCCAGGGGCTGGGCGCCCATGACGGCCTGGCCGTTGATCAGGAAGGCCGGGGTCGAGGTGACACCGATCGAGAGACCCTCGGAGAAGTCGCGTTCGACCTGCGCGGCCGCGGCGTCCGCGGCGCGGTCCTCGTCGAACCGCCCGGCGTCCAGTCCCAGTTCGTCGACGACCCCGGCGAGGGTCTCCTCGGTATCGCTCTCGCCCGACTCCTCGGTCGCGGCGTAGTAGGCCTCGTGGAACTCCCAGAAGGCGCCCTGCTCGGCGGCGGCGCGGGAGGCCCGGGCGACGTCCTCGGAGGTGTCGGTGATGACGGGGAAGTCCCGCCACTCGATGCGCAGGTCGCCGGACTCGACGTAGTGCGCCAGCTCGGGCTGGGTCTCCTGTACCCAGCGGCCGCAGTAGGGGCAGTGGTAGTCGGAGTAGACCACCATGACGACCGGCGCGTCGACGTCGCCCAGGGCCGTGGGGTCGTCGGCCTGTCGACGGGCCATGGGCGCGTCGGCCCCGGCGGAGGCCGTGTCCGGAGCCGCGTCCCCGGGCCCGTCGGCGGCGGCCCCGGACGGGGCGCCCGACGCGCCCGCCTCCTGTGCCGCGCCCGTCTCCTCCGCGGGGTCCTCGGAGAACCGCACCACGGCGACCGCGGCGGTGACCAGGAGCAGGGCCGCGCCCGCCGCCAGCGGCACCTTCCAGGAGGCGCCGCCGCGGGCAGCGGTTCCGTCTCCGGAGGAGCGGCCCGCGGGCTGCGCTCCCCGCTTCGGGGCATCGGACATCGTCGGCCTCTTTCCTCACCCGGCAGTTGTTTCTATCCAACATAGTAGAGCCGCTAAGGTGGATAGAAACACGAGTCGGGGGTGTGCCGCCCCGGCCCGCGCCTCCGCCCGACGGGACGGCGGAGGCCCCCGGGGACCGGTGGCGGGCGGCCGAGGACGGCCCCGTCAGTGCCTGTTGTCGGCGAGCGGACGTGCCTGATCGTGTTATCGGCCGTTGGTGCGGCTGTGCTCGGCCAGGAGCGTGAACCCGGGACGGTCGACCGATGCGGCGGTGGCCGAGAGGACGGCGACGCCGGTGCCGGTGCTGCGGTCGAGTCCGAGCCAGGACCGGAAGCCGCCGGTGCCGCCGTTGTGCCAGGTGATCGGTCGACCCTCCGCCTGGATCGTGATCCATGCGGCGCCGATGCGGGCGCCGACGCCGAACGGGGCGATCGGATCGAGTGCGGCGGTGCCCGGGGCGCTGCCGTCGAGTACCGCCGCCGTGAAGCGGGCCATGCCGGTGATGGAGGCCCGGATGCCGCCTGCCGGTCCGATTCCCTCCCCGGTCCAGGGTTGTCGCGGTCGTCCACGGAGGCTTCTGCCGTCGAGCGCCCCGGGGCGAAGCTCGTCGGCCGTCCCCGGGACGTAGAAGCGGTCGAGTTCCAGCGGGGTGGCGATGCACTGTCGGACGAGCTCCGGATAGGTGGTCGTGGCGGCGCGGGCGAGGGCGTGTCCGAGAAGTTCGAACCCGAGGTTGGAGTAGCGGGACCGTGGCGTGCCCAGCGGAGTGCGCCGGGCCTGGTCGAGGAGCTGTTCGAGGTCCTCGCCGTAGGGGTTGGTTCCGTGTCGCCACAGGGCGAAGGTGCGCCGCCACGGTCGTGCGGATCCCGGTAGCCGGGGCAGGCCGGAACGGTGTGTGCTGAGCGATCGCAGTGTCACTCGTGCGGCGGGGGCGTCGCCCAGGGGCAACAGTTCGCCGAGGCTCGTGTCGGGGGTGATCTCGCCTCGGGCGAGGGCGTCGGCGTAGAGCAGCCCGGTGACCGCCTTCGCGATCGAGCCGATTTCGAAGTCGGCGTCGAAGCCGGTTCCGCGGCTCGCCACGCGCATGCCCTCAGGCGTGACCACGGCCGCCGCGGCGACCGGGTGGCGCGGGCCCAGCAGTGCGCCGAGCCTGGTGACGAGCTGCTGGTCGCCGTGTGTCCCGGCGGTCATGACCGACCGCCGAACAGGCCCCGACCGGCGTACCTCTTGTGGAATGCCTGTTTCGGAACACCCAGGCCGGCGGCGGTTCGCAGCCATGTGGCGCCGTTGTCGCGAGCGCGGCGCACCGGCACCGCTTCGCTGCGTTCCGTCTCGGCGCGGAGCCGCGCCAGGGCGCGCAATCCCAGCAACGGGTCGTGGTCGGCCGTCGATGCCGCGAGCTCGGTCAACTGTTCCATATCCATAAGTCAACCGTAGTTGACCGCCACCCGGTTCGTCAACCAAAATTGACTCCACTGGCCGAAGAACGCCTCCCGGACGCTGTCGAGGCGCGTGTGAACATGACTGGGCGACGGGCGTGATCACAGCAGCGGACAAGACGATGAACGAGCTGTTCAGCGGGCTACCGGTCCGGCAGTCCACCAAGCTCGTCCGGCAATTGCGGCGCGAGGGCGCCGATCCTCCGTTCAAGGGGAGGCCGTGGAAGCTCACCTTCGAAGACCGTGTCCCGCTGATGACTGCCTACTGGCGCACTGATCTCACGACCGTGCGGGCACGCAAAGGGATCAGCCGGCGGCGCACTGGCAGTGCGGGATCAGCACCGCGGCGAGCGCCGACGCGACCGTGAACACCAGGGGCAGCGCCACGAGCGCGGCGGTGGCCCAGGTGCGGGCCCACGCCCTCCAGGGCCGGCACCGCTCGGGCGGCCGGACCTGGCGGCGCACGCGTTCGACCGGGCACGCTCCGCCGATGGACAGGGTCTGCGGCGCCCCGGCCGGCGCGGCCCCGGCGAGGGAGCCCAGTGCGTGGACCAGGGGGCGCATCCCGACGGCGCGCACGGCGTGGTCGTCGGCGGCCCACTCCACCAGGACGGGGACCTCGCGCGCCGCGGCGCGGAACAGGGGGACGCCGGGGAAGGCGCGATCGAGCAGCCGGGCCCAGGCGACGACGAGGTGGTGCCGGCCGCGCAGGTGCGCCCGCTCGTGGGCCAGGACGGCGCGGGCCTGGGGGTCGGTGAGCGCGCCGAGGGCGCCCCGGGTGATGACGACGCCGCCCCGGCTGCCGGGGACGCAGTAGGCGCCGGGCTCGGCGGTCTCCAGCAGCCACACGGGCTGGCCGTGCAGGCGTCGGCGCTGCGCCGTGGCCAGGAGGCCGTCGTGGTGGGTGCGCCTCCAGGACAGGCCGGCCCGCCCCTGGCGGGCGGCGGTCCACAGCAGGCGCAGGAGGGCGGCCAGCGCCAGTGCCGCCCCGGCTGCGATCCCCCACCCGGCGTGATTGCGCTCCAGGGCCTGCAGGAGGCTGACGCACGCCGCCAGGACGCCCTTGACCGAGGGGCCCAGGAGGTCGGCGGCGAGCACCGCGAGCAGGGTCGCGCAGGAGAGCACCCAGGCCGCGGTGGCCGCGGTCCACAGCGCCAGCATGGTGCGCGGGCCCGGGTCGCAGGAGCGGGCGGTGCGGCGCAGGAGGCCGGGGCCCCTGACCCCGAGCGCGGCCACGGCGCACAGGGCGGCGAAGGACCAGATCACGGTTCCTCCTCGCCCGGCACCTCGGAGAGCAGGGCGCGCAGGGCGCGCACGTCCTCGGGCTGCATGGTGTCGACGAAGCGCAGCAGTGTCGCCTCGGAGTCGCGGCTGCCGGTCAGCGCCTCGTGCATCACCTCGGCCGCGTGCGTCGAACGGTCGCGCAGGGGGCGGTAGAACCACAGTCGGCCGATCCGCTCGCGGTCGACCCACTCCTTGCGCCGCAGGTTCTCCAGGACGGTGGAGGTGGTGGTGTAGGCGATCTCGTGGTCGGTGAGCCCCTCCAGGACACCGCGCACGGGCAGGGGCTCGGGCGCCCGCCAGAGCACCTCCATGACCGCGGCCTCCAGTGGTCCCAGCCCAGCGATCATCGCACCCGTACCCCGCATCGACGTCGAATTCTCCCTCAGCATAGTGATCACGCGCCTCCCCGTTCGCGGTCGGCGCCGTGCGGGGGGAACACGGTGTAGGAGTCGGCGCCGCCGTCGCCGGGGACCGCCGCCACGGCCGTGCCGCCCGCCGTCCCGGCCACCGGGATCCGCCAGTCGCCGCGTCCCAGGAGGGCGCCGTCGGCCATGGAGCGGACGCGGTTCTCCCCGTCGAGCGCGGTGTACAGGTACCCGGAGACGATGCCGACGGGCCGCTCCCCCGGGTCCGCCCCCACCGTCCACGCCCGGCTCCCGGAGGCCCGGTCCCACCCCGCGATGACGGGTTGGCCGGAGCGGGCGGAGGTCCCGGCGACGGCAGCGCGCCCGTGCTCGTCGCCCACCGACACGGGCGGAGCCCCCGCGAGGGGCTCCGCCAGGGCGCGGCCGTCCCTCAGGTCGTGGACGGTGAACGCCGCGGCCTCCCCCCGTTCCCAGGTGATGACCGCCCACGGAGCGGAGCCGCTGGCGGGGCGGGGGCCGTAGGTGAGGGAGGTCTTCCCCGGTTCCCCTTCCAGGGTGTCGGGGACGGGCAGGTCGGCGTGGTGCCAGAGTTCGTCCCCGGAGCGGGCGTCGACCGCGCGCAGCGCGCCGTCGCGGTGGAGGACCACGGTGCCCTGGTACTCGTGCAGGACCGCCCCGCCCCGGCTCTCGTCCGCGACGACCTCCCCGGTGTCCGCGGACAGGGCGACGGCGGGGCCGGTGTCGGCGCTCATGACGGTGTGGGCGACCTGCGCGAAGACCAGCCCCGGTCCCACCCAGGTGCCGGGCACCTCCGTGGGGCCCCACACCCTGCGTCCGGTGGAGGGGTCCAGGGCGGCCGCGGTGGTCCGGGCGGCCAGGAGTCCGCGGTCGGGGGCCGCGTCGCTGTCGAGCAGCACGACCAGGTCGTCGCCGCCGTGCGTGCGGGTGAGGGTGAACCCTGTACAGCTCGGGTTGCGTTCGGTGGTCCAGCGGGTGCGCCCGTCGGCGTCCGTGCCCACGAAGTGGAGTTCGCCGCCTCCCTCCGGCGTCACGGGTCCGACGAACCCGGTGTCGGTGCCGCGGGGGTCGGAGGAGTAGGGCGTGGCCCGCCCGGCCGCTCCGTCGAGGACGCCGGGGAGCAGGTGCGGCTCCACCGCCGCGGCCGGGGCCTGGTCCCCGTCCAGGGGCAGGGCGTCGGCGGGGGCCGCGAGTTCGGGTCTGCCGCAGGCCGCGAGGGCCAGGAGCAGGCAGAGGGCCGCGGCGGCGGACGGTCGGCGGACCGCCGTCCCCCAGCGGGGCGGGGTTGCGTGGGAGGGGCGGCGCGGGCGGCGGGGGCCGTCCACGACGGGGCTCACGGCCGGCGTCCCGCGTCGCGCAGGGCGAGGTCGACGGCTCCGGTGAAGGACTCCAGCGGCTGGGCCCCCAGGACGGGGTCGCCGTTGACCAGGAAGGCGGGTGTTCCGCTGATCCCCATCGTCTGCCCCTCGGCGAAGTCCTCCTCGACCGCCTTCTCCGCTTGGGCACTCTCCAGGTCCCGCGCGAAACGCTCCGTGTCCAGGTCCAGTTCCTGCGCGACTCCCTCCAGCCGTGTGCGCAGGGCCGCGTCGTCCCCGGTGAACTCCCGCGGGGCCTCGTAGACGAGGGCGTGGTACTCCCAGAAGGCGTCCTGCTCGGCGGCGGCCGCGGCGCCCAGGGCCAGGAGGCGGGAGTCGTCGCCCAGGTAGGGGAACTCCCGCCACTCGATGCGCAGCAGGCCCTGCGCGACGTAGGTGTCGGCGAGCTCGGGCTGGACCCGGCGCACCCATTCGCCGCAGTAGGGGCACAGGTAGTCGGAGTAGGCGACCATGACGACCGGTGCGTCCACCGCTCCCATGGCGCGAGGGTCGCCGGCCTGTCTGCGGGCGAGCTCCTCTCCCGCCTCCCTCATGTCCTCGTTGACGGTGGCCGCCGGTTCCCCGCCCGCCCCTGCCGAGGGGGTCCGGAGCAGCTCGGCCCTCACGAACAGGAGGACGAGGGCCAGGGCCACGCAGGCCGCTCCGGTGAGCACCAGGGCCGGTGCGATCGGGCGTCCGGTCCGTTCCGGCATGGAGGGCACCTCCGGTGTCGCGCGCTGGCGCGGGGTCTCGTGGTTCTCGTCCTGGGTGGTGCGGAGGGTGCCGGACCGCGGCACGCCGCGGGGGCGGGCCCCTCCCGCACCACACTCTTCTATGGAAGATAGAAGCCATTCTATGCAGGATAGAGAGAGGTTGGGGATCGAGGAGTATTGCTACAGGCCGCGGCGGAGGACCTTCCCAAGCCCACCGGCCGGTGGTGAGCACCGCCAACGCCCGGGTCTTGTCCACCTCCGTGGGCAGGGTGTGGCGGCGGGTGGTGTTGAGGTCGGCGTGCCCTTCAGCTCCGCGACCAGCACCCCGTCGACCGGCTCGGAGGCGAGGTCGTCGCGACCCGAGTGGACAGCGCGCCGCCGGGGTGATTGCGGTCCGCTCCGATCCTGCCGACTGGAGGCAACGAAACGCGGCGGATCCGCGCGATTTCGCGCCTTATTTCCTCCCCGGGGTCAGAGACAGAAGCCTGCCCCGTTTCCCCGACCGCGCACGAGGACATGAGCCCCGGTGACCTCCTCTGAACCGATTCCCGGAGGAACCATGACCGGCCAGCAGACCGCTCGCCCTACCGCCGTGGACTACCCGTTCGGCCCCGCCATCGAACTCGGCCTCGACGCCGCCTACGCACGCGTGCGCGCCACCCAACCCCTCCAGAGCGTCCGCATGCCCTACGGCGAGGATGCCTGGCTGCTCACCCGCCACGACGACGCGCGCGCCGTGCTGGCCGACCCCCGCTTCAGCCGGGCCATGGCGTGTGAGCGGGGCGAGGCGATGCCGCGGGTGGAGGCCGAGTCCCGCCTGCCACCCACCGCTCTGCTCTTGACCGACCCCCCGGACCACACCCGCCTTCGCGAGCTCGTCCCCCGCTCGCTGACCGCGCGAAGGGTGGAGGAGTCGCGGCCCCGCATCCGCGAGATCGCCGAAGGGTTCACCTTGGCCATGGCCGACTCCGGACCACCGGCCGATGTCGTGGAGCATCTGGGATTCCCCTTGCCGGTGGCCGTGATCTGCGACGCGCTCGGTGTCCCGCCCGAAGACCACCGGCTGTTCCACCGGTGGGGGCGGGCATTCATGGCGGTCAGCGCGTTCCCCCCCGCCTACGTACAGGCGGCGATGAAGGAACTGCGCACCTACCTGGGCGGTCTCATCGCGCAGCGGCGCGCCGAGCCGCGTGAGGATCTGCTCTCCGGCATCGTCGCCGCCGCCGACGCCGACCCTTGCGTCAGCGAGTGGGCCCTGGTCAATCTGGCATCGGCGTTGCTCGTCGCCGGCCACGAGACCACCGTCTCCCAGATCTCCAACTTCGTGTACACATTGCTGAACACCCCCGGCGCCTGGCGGCGACTGCACGCGGACCCGGGGCTGGTGCCGTGTGCGGTCGAGGAGCTGTTGCGTTTCATCCCGCTCACCACCCACGCCGATTCCGTGCTCTATGCCCGCGAAGACGTGGACCTGAGCGGCGGCCGGGTCCGTGCGGGGGAGCCCGTGCTGGTGTCGATGGCCGCGGCCAACCGCGACCCCGCGGTGTTCCCCTCGCCCGATCACCTCGACCTGGAGCGCAACCCCAACCCGCATCTGGGTCTGGGCCACGGCATTCATCATTGCCTGGGCGCGTCTTTGGCGCGGCTGGAGCTGCAGGAGGCGCTGTACGCGCTCACCAAGCACTTCCCAGACCTGGAGCTGGCCGTGCCCCTGGAGGATCTGGCGTGGACGCAGGGGTACATCACCCGCGGACTCACCACTCTCCCGGTCAGATGGTGAATCCACTGAGTGGTGCCTCGGTTTGACAGGTCGGACACCTCGGTGTGTGGAGGTCATTCAGGTCTGGGTCCTGGATCCCTGGTGACTGCCTTGATGGAGTTCGTGGTGCTCTGCTGGGTGACTGCTGCCGGCTCAGTAAGTGCTGGAGGCCGGCTGGGCCGGCGCGATCGCGTTCGGCAAGCCCTTCATCGCCAACCCCGACCCGCCCCACCGCCTGGTCCAGGAGACACCGCTCAACGAACTGCGACCGAAGGTCATCTACGGCGGCGCTGGGGCTACACCGACCACCCCTTCCCGGCCGACCGACCGAACCGTTGCACCCGACCCGGGGAGAGCGGTGAGGGCCCCTGTCGCGCGGGGCCTCGCAGCATCCAGGAAGGCCTGGGACCAAGCAGGGACGGACCGAGTGCACCGGAAACGGAGCAGGGGTATGCGGTTGAGTGAGCAGAGTTACCTCGTGTTGCTCGCCCTGCCCGAGGGACGGCAGCACGGCTACGGGGTGATCGTCTCCGTGCGCCGACTGGCCCAGAACAGGCTCAGACGCGACGCGGTCACCCTGAACGAGGCGTTGGAGCGCCTGACGGTCCGGGGACTGGTGCGGGCCTCGGGAGAACAGGCGGCCGACCGCCGCTCCCGGCTCATCGGTCGGGGCGCCCCATGCACCCCAACAGCCTCACCGAACTGATCCGCGACATCGGTATCCCCGGAACAGCGGTGCGCACATCCGCGCTGCGCCAACTCGTGCTCCAGGCCCCCCGCACCGGTCATCGCCCAGGCGCTGGGGTCCCACGCCAAGACCACCACCCGGGTCGTTGCCCAGGCTGGAGGAACCTGGAACCGCTACGCACCCAGCGACCACACACAGTGATCACGGTGGCGGAAGCCACGGAGAACACAGATCACTCGATCAACGACTCCTACCAGTCTCGCCCCCAGGATGGGGCGGCGGGGCCGCTCCCCCGCACGAGGAGGCCGGTCCGCCCCGGGGGAACCCGCCTCCGCCGGGGAAGGGGGGATCGGCAGGCCGTGGCTGCCTCCGGGCACGGAAGGATAGAAACGACCTCATGACCGATGTGAACCACACCCAGTCCGTGCCCGAGCGGCTCGTCGACCTCGCCGCCGCCCGGACCCGCCACGGCGACCGTGTCGACTTCCTGGTGCCCATGCTGCAGGTGGGCGACCCGCTCGCCGACGCCGTCATCGCCGAGTTCGACGAACACGGCCGTTCCGCCCGCGCCGCCCTCCAGCGCGGCCTCGCCGAGGGCCGTGCGAGCGTGCCGGACGCCCCGCCGGCGGTCGACGCCCTGCTCGCCCACGCAGAGACCGTGCCCGCATGGGTCTCACAAGAACTCCTGGAGCAGGGCGACCGGCCCTCGCTCGCCGTGCCGTTCCACTGGAGGAGCCTCGCCTTCTCCGTCGGATCGCTGACCCACACCTACAGCTCCCCCTCGATCGCGCGACTGCTCGTGGGCACCGGCCGGCTGACCTCGACGGCGCCGCGCCGGCTCGCCGAGACCGGACTGTGGAACGCCTCGGCGATCCTGCCCGGCGGCCTGCTCCACGGCGCCTCCGGCCTCGTGCAGACCGTGCAGGTCCGGCTGCTGCACGCACGCGTCCGCGCCACGGCCACCAAGCACGGCTGGGACTCCGAGCGGTGGGGGGTGCCGATCAACCAGGCCGACGTCGCACGCACATGGCTCGACTTCACCGTCGTGCCGTTCAAGCTCCTGGAGGGCATCGGCTACCGGCTCACCGAGGAGGAACAGTCCCTCCTCTACCGCTACTGGTGGTACGTGGGCCGCCTGCTGGGCCTCGACGAGGAGTTCTTCCTCGGCATCGAGGACCACGAGCAGGCCGGCGAGCTGCTGGACCTGCTCGACTCGACCTCCGCCGCACCGGACGAGAACAGCAGGCAACTCGTCGGGGCTCTGTTCGACGCCGCCGGCGCCAATCTCGCCTCCGCCCCGCAGTCGCCGATGGACAGGGCGGGCTGGCGCGACCTGATGCACGCACTCGCCCACCGTTTCCACGGCGAGAAGGCCACAGCCATGGGCATCCCGGAGTCACCCCTCACGGCGGTGCTGCCGTTGATCGCGGCGGGCGAGGCCAAGGCGCGCAGCTACCAGCTACAGGTCCCCGGAGCGTTGCGGCAGGCCGAGGAGGTCGGCATCTCCGCGATCCGCGGCCTCGCCGCCACCCTCACCGACAGCACCGCCTACCAGGACCACGTCTCGCCCTCCTGAGCCGTGGCGCCGCGGCCGGGGGCGTCGACGGCGTCCCCTCGAACGTCGCCGCGCTCCCGCCCGGCGGATCAGGCGACCCTGTGGTGGGGGCTCGAGGACGTCCCCGCGGGCGGCGGGCCCGGCGCCGCGGCTCAGGCGCGGGTTCCCGGAGCGCCCCCGGCGGCGGTGCGTTGCCGGTGCCCCGTCACGACGTGTCGTCGGGCTAGGGGAACACGTTCGCGGGAGCGGCGGAGTTCTTCGAGGACGCCGGCGCCAGGGCGCGCAGTGTGTCGGCGGTGAAGCCGTCCAAGGGGTAGAACAGCTCGATCGCCAGCTCCGACAGCGTCACGTCGGCCGGTGCGCCGAAGGTGGCCATGGTGCTGAACAGCGCCAGTTCTCCGAAGGGGGTGCGCAGGCGCAGCGGCACCCGGATGGGGTTCGGCCCGTCCGCCGGACCGGTGCCGGCGTCGGCGGGCTCCTCGGCGGCGGGATAGCACGACACCTCCTCGTAGAGGGCCCGCAGGTCGGCGTCGGCGGTGGTGTTGACCTGGTGCAGCAACCGGTCGAGGAACAGCTCGCGCACCTCGCCCAGGTTGACCAGGCGCGCGGCGAGGCCCTCGGGGTGCAACGCCAGTCGGAACACGTTCGGCCGGGGCTCCGACAGGTGCGCGGGAACGCCCTCCATGAGGACGGACATGGCGGAGTTGCCCCGCACCACGTTCCACAGCCGGTCCACGACGACGGCCGGGTACGGCTCGTGCGTCGCCAGGACGGTCTCCAGGGCCGAACTGACCGAGGCCATGTACGCGTCGTCGGGGCTGCTCTCCCGGTAGGCGGGGGCGTACCCTCCGGCCAGCAGCAGGGTGTTGCGCTCGCGCAGGGGGATGTCCAGCGCGGCCGACAGCCGCAGCAGCATCTCCCGGCTCGGGCGGGCCCGCCCGGTCTCCATGTACGACAGGTGCCGCGCGGAGGTGTCGGCCAGCAGGGACAGGTCGAGCTGGCTGAGCTTGCGGCGTCGGCGCCAGTCCCGCAGCAGGGGGCCCGCGGTCGACGGCTCTCGCGTTTCCATGCCCGGAAGCATAGGTCCTCGGTCTGCGGGGGAGCCGCCGCCATGACCTCGGAGGTTATTGAGGCGCTGAGCGGACGGTGGGAGTCTTTCTCCCCACGCGGCCCGTACGGGCCGCACGAAGGAGAAGGAGCCGGTATGAACGCATCGATCGTGGCGGGTTCTGCCGCGCGCACGGCGATCGGCGGCAGGGCGGCGGAACAGCTGCGCACCGTCCTGCGGATCGACGGCTGGAGCACCGCGGTCTTCGGTGTGGTCCTGCTGGCCGCCGGTCGGCCGTTCGTCGAGGTGCTGGGACTCCCGCTCGCCTGGTCGGTCCCGTTCGGTGTCGCCATGCTCGGCGGCGCCGCCGCCCTGGGACTGATCGCCGGTTACCCGGCCGTCCCGGTCCGGTACACCGCCCTGGTCGTCACGGGCAACGCGCTCTCCTGCGTGGCTCTCGTGGTCCTGGTGTTCGCGGGACCGATCCCGCTCACCGGTCCGGGGACGGCGTTCCTGCTGAGCGGAGCGGTGGTCGTGGCGGTCTACGCGGGACTGGAGTTCCTGGCTCTGCGGAGGGCCATGGCGCGGTGACCGGTGGGACGCCCGCGGAGGCCCCGGCGGATCCACCGTCGGGGAAGCGCACAGGGCGGCCCCCTCGGAGGGCCGTGGACGGGAGGAGAACGATCATGACCACGGAGGAGGAACGGCCCGTGCGAGGAGACGACGTGCAGGAGGCGGCGCGGGAGGAGTTGCGCGGCCTGGTGGCGGCCCAGCAGCGGGCCTGGGCCGCTGGCGACGGGGCGGCGTTCGCGGCGGCCTTCACCGAGGACGCCGACTTCGTCGCCGTCGACGGCTCCCACCTGCGCACCCGGGCCGGGATCACAGCAAGCATGCAGGAGGGGTTCGACACCTTCATGGCGGGCACCCGTCTCACCGACCCGCAGGCATGGCACATCCGTTTCGTCGGTTCCGACCTGGCGGTGGTCGTCACCAGCGGTGTCTGCGTGCTGTGGCCGGGCGCTCGCACCGGTCGGCCCGAGGACCTGTCCATCCAGACACGCGTGGCCGTCCGCGAGAGCGGAGCATGGCTGTTCACCTCCTTCCAGAACGGCCGCATGCGCCCGCCGGAGCCGCCTCCGGCCCGCTGAGACGGCCCCGTTCCCCGGTGGCCGCGGACGGTGTCCCCGTATCGGCAGGGAATCCTGACGTGGCGCGGGGCCGCCGTCCCATCGCCTTCGGGCCGGTCGGCCCCGTCCCCGCAACGCGAGGCGCCCGGACACCGGAGTCGTCAGCGCGGGCGGCCGACCCTGCCCCGGCCCGCTGCCCCCGGGGGCGTGCCGATACCTTTCATCCATGCTGTTTCACGTGCACGCCGAGGACCGCCCCGGGCTGGGGTCCGAACTGTACGACCTCGCAGAGGAGCACTGGTCCTACATGGACCGGTTCGAGGACCGGTTCCTCCTGCGGGGCCCCACCCTGGACGACGACGGTGAGGAGCACACGGGAAGCGTCCACGTGGTCGAGGTCCCCGACCGCGCCGCCGCGGAGCGGTTCGCGACCGAGGAGCCCTACTGGTCGGCCGGCCTCTACACCGGATACACGGCCCTCCGCGCGGTCCTCCTGTCCGACCGCAAGCCGGACACGGACGGGGAGGAGGCGCCCCACACGCTGGTCACCGGTGTGTGGGCCCCGAGGCCCCGTTCCGGAGGTGAGTCCGACCTGCTGCCGTCGGATGCCGGCCCCGGCGGCAGCCTGCACTTCACGGCACTCCTCGTCGACGACGACGGGACCGCCACGACCGGGATGATCGCGGTCGTGCGGGCTCTGCCGGACGAGGCGGTGGAGGTCGTGCGGCCGTTCGCGGATCGGCTCGCGGACGCCCCGGCCGCGCTGTCCGCACAGCGCTGGTGCCGCGGCGGACGCAACTAGTTCGTGCGTCCCGGGTTGTTCCGGGCCCGCTCCCACCGGCGAACTTCCCCTCGCCGCGCCTCCGCGCCCGTGAAGCCCGGACGGGCTGTACACCGCACGTCGTCGTGCGAGTGATCGCCCGGACGACCGCTCATCGACCGAAAGCCTTCGGAAAACACTCCCCGGGGCCGGGGGAGGTCAACGGCAGGTGGAAACGGGTGTAGGCCGGAAACTCCTCGACCGGGGCGAATCCGAGCCTGCGCAGTACGGCGGCGCTCGGATCGTTGCCACGGGTGACGCCCGCAAACATGTCGGTGGCGCCCAGGACGGTGAAGGCGCTCCCGATGAGAGCGGCGCAGGCCGCGCCCGCCCGGCCCTTCCCGGTGGCGGCCCGGGCGAGCCAGTAGCCCAGGCCGTAGTGCGGCGGAGCGGCCGCGATGATGCTGACCTGGCCCACCAGGCTCTCGCGCAGCCGTATGCCGTAGGCGCGTTCCTTCCCGGCGGAGTGGGCCAGTGCCTCCTCGATCTCCTCCACAGAAGCCCGGACCTGTTCGGTGAAGTCGCCGTGACGGGTCAGATGGACGGTGTCGGCCTGCAGGAGAGCCCGGATGCCGGCGGCGTCGGCGGGGGTGAGCACGCGCAGGGACACGTCGGGGATCCGGGTGGGCAGCGTCTCCGGCAGAGTCCCGAGCGGGGGGTGGACCATGGCGGCCACGATAGAGGGGCCCGGGCTCACGGGCGACGGGATATCGTGCGGGCCCGCTCCCCCGCCGGTGTACGCACGGCGGCGTTCGGCGGTGGAGAGCTGCCACCGCGCCCACCCTGCGCCCCGCGACCGGGAAACAGGACGGTCGTCGGCG
Source organism: Nocardiopsis sp. NPDC055824 (assembly GCF_053616335.1). Taxonomy (NCBI): domain Bacteria; kingdom Bacillati; phylum Actinomycetota; class Actinomycetes; order Streptosporangiales; family Nocardiopsidaceae; genus Nocardiopsis; species Nocardiopsis sp. NPDC055824. The sequence goes on along the minus strand of NZ_JBSHDN010000040.1, from coordinate 1,387 downwards.
CCGGTTCGGGTCATCGCTGTCGGAGCCCGGTCAACGGACCTCCTGGAGGGAGGCGGCGGCCGCGAGGAGGCAGGAACCGAACTCCTCCTCTCCGCCGGCGTCGACCCACCGCTCGAAGGCCTCCTGGTAGAAGGCCGCGGCGACCCGCGCCACGATCCTCGCGGAGCCGGGCTCCACGCCGCGCTGCACCAGCGCGTCGCCGACGGCCCCGGCGAGGTCCGCGAGCTTGGTGCGGTCGCCCTCCTGCAGGTCGGGGCTCGTCTCGATCACGGCTCGGCGTTCGACCGCGTGGTCGACGTAGTCGGCCAGGCGGGCACCGACCTGGGAGAAGGCGCTGAAGACGGCGGTCACCGGGGCGTCGTCCGCATCTGCGGCGAGGACGGCCTGCGCCACGGCGGCGGACAGCCGTTCCGAGCCGCCGAACAGGACCTCGCGCTTGTCGGGGAAGTAGCGGAAGAACGAGCGCCGGGTGATGCCCGCGCGCTCGGCTATGCGCGCCACGGTCACGTTGTCGTACCCGTGGTCTGTGAACAGTTCCAGTGCGGCCTGCTCGAGCCGCCCCTGTGTGCCCGGGTTCCATCTCGCCATGGACCGACCCCAACGGTGACGACACCCTGGGACGTCACCCGGCGAGGTCGCTCCTGTCGGACCTGGGCGAACAGGGAGGAGCGACGACGTCGACCACGCGCGACGGCGGGGTACGGGTTCTGGAGCCACCGGCCGACAGCCGCGCGCGACCGGGGGTCCGGCTGGTCGCCCCGTCCGGGAGGGGGCCGGGGCAGCCCGGGGCCCCGGTCGTCGGAGAGGCCGATCGTCCTCGCCACGGGCTAGATTGGGGCCTTCGCCGCCCGAGCAGGAGGCGGTCCCTACGGAGGAGCCGGCCATGTCGACAACAGCAACCGCGAACACCCACGCAGCGGTGGAGGAGTTGCTGCGCAGGATCGGTGAGGGCGACCCCGAGCGCATCGCCGAACTGTACGCCGATCGGGGCGACTGGAAGCTGAGCTGGCCGCAGGCCGAGCACGGCCGCGCCGCCACGCCCTGGATCCGCCACCGCTCCACCCGGGCCGACGCGGCCGCCCACTACCGCGAGATCGCCGAACACCATGTGCCGGAGCAGGTGGCGACCGAGATCGAACGCGTCCTCGTCGACGGGAACGACGCGGTCGTGCTCGGGGAGATCCGCCAGACCGCCCGGCCCACCGGACGCGCGTACCGTGCCCGGTTCGCCATGCACCTCACCTTCGAGGACGGCCTGGTCACCAGGCACCACGTCTACGAGGACAGTCTCGCCGTCGCCGAGGCCTTCGACGCCGACGACCGGTGAGGGCTTCCCTCGGAGCCTGCCCCTGACGTAGGACGCCCTTCCCGGGGCGCGGTTCGGGGA
>NZ_JBSHDN010000039.1:0-40830 GCF_053616335.1 Nocardiopsis sp. NPDC055824 | reverse complement strand
GTGGTCACCAACCTGATGACGCAGACGGTGGAGCAACTGGCGGAGGCGGGGCGGCACCGGGGGTGTTCCGTCGTCCCTGGGACCGCTGACTACTCGGCGGAGCCCTCGGTGGACTCCTGCGCCGGGGCCTCGGCCGGGGCCTCAGCCGGAGCCTCGGACTCGATCGCGGCCTCGACCTCGGGCTTCGGGGTCTCGACCGGGGCCTCGGTCAGCTCCTTGTCGACCTCGGGGGCGTCCGCGTCCGCGGCCGGGGCGGCCTCGGTCTCGGTCTTGCCCTCCAGGAGCTCGCGCTCCCACTCGGCCAGGGGCTCCTCGGCGGCCTTCTGCTCGCCCGTGCCCTCGGAGGCGCCGGAACGGGCCATGAGGCCGTCGGCCACGGCGTCGGCGATCACGCGGGTCAGCAGGCTGACCGAGCGGATGGCGTCGTCGTTGCCCGGGATCGGGTAGTCGACCTCGTCCGGGTCGCAGTTGGTGTCGAGGATCGCGACGACCGGGATGTTCAGCTTGCGAGCCTCGCTGATCGCGATGTGCTCCTTCTTGGTGTCCACGATCCAGACCGCGCTGGGCACGCGGGACATGTCGCGGATACCGCCGAGGGTGCGCTCCAGCTTCTCCTTCTCACGGCGAAGGTTGAGGAGCTCCTTCTTCGTGAGCGCGGAGCCGGCGACGTCGTCGAAGTCGATCTCCTCCAGCTCCTTGAGGCGCTGGAGCCGCTTGTGGACGGTGGAGAAGTTGGTGAGCATGCCGCCCAGCCAGCGCTGGTTGACGAAGGGCATGCCGACACGACGAGCCTGCTCGTCGATGGCCTCCTGCGCCTGCTTCTTGGTACCGACGAACAGGACGGTGCCGCCGTGGGCGACCGTCTGCTTGACGAACTCGTAGGCGCGGTCGATGTGCGCCAGCGACTTCTGGAGGTCGATGATGTAGATGCCGTTGCGCTCCGTGAGGATGAAGCGCTTCATCTTCGGGTTCCAGCGACGGGTCTGGTGCCCGAAGTGGACGCCGCTCTCCAGGAGCTGGCGAGTCGTCACGACTGTGGCCATGACTGGTCCTCCTTGCGGTGGCGGAGAGAGTCTCTCCGCCGTCGGTTGTGCCTGACGCCCCGGCCGCACCGCCATCCCGCCGAAACGGGGTGGACCGTAGGTACGACCCCTCCGTGAGGAGGCGCGTGGACGTGCGTATTGTGATCGGCCCGACGGGCCACGGACGATTCTATCCTCAGCCGGGCACACACCGGACCTGTGCTGCGCCTACGAGTGACCCCGCGCCCCCGTCCGGCGCCCCGGGGCCGGGGTTGTCCACAGTTGCCGGCAAGCCCCTGGCGGCCCCCGTCCCCCTCCCCGACCCTGGAGGCATGGACCTCTCCCGCCTCCTGCTCCCGCTGCTGTTCGCCTCGCTCCTGTGGTCGCCCGCCTCCCCCGCGGCGGGGGACACCGGCTGGCGCTGGCCCCTCTCCCCGGCCCCCGGGGTGCTGCGCCCCTTCGACCCTCCCGAGCAGCGCTGGCTCCCGGGGCACCTGGGCGCGGACCTGGCCGCCGAGCCCGGGCAGGAGGTGTACGCCGCGGGTTCCGGCCGGGTGCGCTTCGCCGGCACGGTGGCCGGGACACCCCTGGTCAGCGTCGCCCACGGGGACCTCCGCACCACCTACCTCCCGGTGGAGTCCGACCTGGCGCGCGGCGACCCGGTCTCCGCCGGGGACCTCCTCGGCGTCCTGGCCGCCGCCCCACCCCACTGCCGTGACCGCCCCTGCCTGCACTGGGGCCTGCTCCGCGGCGACGACTACCTCGACCCGCTCGGCCTGCTCGGCCTCGGCGAGGTCCGGCTCCTTCCCCTCGGTCCGGCCCGGGCCGGACCCCCGCCGGCCCGGTGGCCCCGTGCGGCCGGCGCCCTTCACTCCTGCCGCCTCCGCTCCGGCGGTGCGGCCCCGGGGACACGGGTCGGGCGCGGGCGCGCGTCCCGGAGGCGCTCCCGGCCCGGCGGGCGCGGAGTGGCGGATTTCGCACCGGCCGGCGCCCCTGGGCCCCTGGAAGGAGGCGGTCCCGCGAGTCGGCCGGAGGCGAAGGAGCGCGGCAGCCGTCCCGCACCCGCCGGTGGGCCCCGGGGAGGCGCGCCCCGGAGACGGGCAGAGGGCTCTCCGCCCGCACGCGGGTGCGGCCGATCGGTGTCCTGGCCGGCATCGCGCACCACGACGCCCTCCGCCCGCGCGCGGATGCGATCGCCGGGGTGATGAGGGCGGGCACGGCCGGGACGCAGCCTCCGCCCGCACGCGGGTGCGGCCGGCGGACACGGTGGTCCGCTCAGGCGCGGGGGTGGGCCCGGCGGTAGGTGTCGCGCAGGCGCTCCACGGACACGTGCGTGTAGATCTGCGTGCTGCGCGGGCTGGCGTGGCCCAGGAACTCCTGCACGCTGCGCAGGTCGGCCCCGCCGTTGAGCAGGTGCGTGGCGGCGCTGTGCCGCAGTCCGTGCGGGGCCCCGTCCGCGCCGGCGGCGCGCAGGTACGCGTGCACGTCCTCACGGGCCTGGCGCACCCCCAGCCGGCCGCCGCGCGCGCCGACGAACAGCGCGGCGCCGACGGCGGCCGAGGCCATCTCCGGCCGTCCGCCGGACAGCCACGCGTCGAGGGCGTCCAGCGCGGGAGCGCCCACGGGGACCGTGCGCTCCTTCGCGCCCTTGCCCAGGACGCGCACCGTGTCGCGTTCGCGGTCCACGTCGGCCAGGTCGAGGGCGCACAGCTCGGCGACCCGCACGCCGGTGGCGTACAGCACCTCCACCACCGCCCGGCGGCGCAGGTCGAGGGGGGCGTCCCCCGGGGGCCGGGAGAGGGCCGCGGCGGCCTGCCCCTCGTCCAGCACCGCTGGCAGGGACCGCCGCTGGGAGGGGCCGGACAGGCGCGGGCCGGGATCGGCCGCCAGCACCCCCTCGCGGTGCAGGTACCGGGTGAGGGCGCGCACGGCCGCCACGCGGCGGGAGACGGTGGCTCGGCTCGCCCCCGCGTCGCGGGACCGGGACAGCCAACCGCGCACCAGGAGCACGTCCAGGTCCTCGACCCGGTACCCGTTCTCCTCCAGGAAGGCCAGCAGGGAGCGCAGGTCGGCGAGGTATCCGCGCACGGTGTGGGGTGAGCGGCCCAGCTCACCGGACAGGTGGGCGGCGAAGCGGTCCAGCACGCTCACTCCCGGGGCAGGCAGGCCACGCCCTCGATCTCCACCAGGTACCTCGGGTTGACCAGGCCGCTCACCTCCACCAGGGTCCCGGCCGGGCGGTGCTCCCCGGGAAGGCAGTCGACCAGGGCGCTGCGGAACTCGTCGAGGTCGGCGATGTGGCGGAGGTAGTAGGTGAGTTTCACCAGGTGTCCCAGGTCCGCCCCGTGGCGGGCCAGGACGCGCTCCATGTTGCGGAAGACCTGCCGGGTCTGTCCCTCGACCCCTCCGGCGACGTCCCCGTCGGGGGCCTCGGGGGTCTGTCCGGAGACGAACAGCAGCGGGCCGTCCGCGAGCACGACGTCACTGTACGGTTTGGCCATGGCGGAACCCTACCCGCCATCGCGCCCCGCTATCCGTGCCCGGTTCGGCGCCCGCCGAGCCGCCCCGCGCTGCGGCGCCGCAGCGGGGCCCCGCCCGGCGGCGGCCCCGAGCGGCAGGCCCCGGTCGGCGGGTAGCCCGTGGGGCGGGCTGCCCCACACCGCAGAAGGGCCGTGCGGCGCGAGGGTCCCCACCACAGGCCCCGCACGGCAGGCCCCGCGCGGCAGCCGCCCCCTACGGTCGAAGGCTCTCCCCGCTGCGGGGCACGGAGCCGCGGCCTCCTCCGTCAGCGCGGCAGCCGCCATCCGGCCCGGCACCGTTCGACCAGCCCCGCCGCGGCCAGCAGCCCCAGGGAGCGCATCGCGACGTCCAGGGAGGTCCCGCTCGCAGCGGCGACCACCGCGGGACCGGCCCCCGCCCGGGGTACCGCTTCCAGCACCCGGGCGCTCTCCGCGTCGAGGTGGGCCGAGACCCGCACCGGTCCGCTCTCCGGAGGCAGCTCCCCCACCGCGCCGACCTGGGCGACGACGTCGTCGGCGCAGGTGACACAGCCCGCCTGCCAGTCGCGGAGGAGGACGTGGCAGCCCACCGACATGGCGGAGGTGACCGGACCGGGCACCGCCATGAGCACCCGGTGGAGTTCGACGGCGTGCGAGGCGGTGTTGAGCGCGCCGCTGCGCCTGCCCGCCTCCACGACCACCGTTCCCGGGGTGAGCGCCGCGATCAGCCGGTTGCGGATCAGGAAGTCCTTGGCCCGGGGCGTGGCGCCGACCGGCCTCTCGCTCACCAGCACCCCGGTCCGCGCGATGTCCGCGAACATGCCCGCGTGGCCGCGCGGATAGTCCACGTCCAGCCCGCAGGCCAGTACCACCACGGTGCTCCCGTTGGCGTGGGCGGCCCGGTGCGCGGCGCCGTCGATCCCGTACGCGCCGCCGGAGACCACGACCACGTCCTGCTCCGCCAGCTCGTAGGCCATCTCCGCCGCCACGTGCTCGCCGTAGGCCGTGGCAGAGCGCGCGCCCACCACGGCCACCGAGCGCAGGCACAGGTTGCGCAGGTCCCCGCCGCCGCGTACCCACAGTCCGTGCGAGCGGCGACCGCCGGGGAGGTCGAGGCCGTCCAGCCGGCCGGGCCACTCGGGGTCGCCCGGCGCCACGAACCGGATCCCGGCCGCCGCGGACTCACCGAGCAGCCCGTCGGGGTCGACCCGGGCGGCGGCCGCGCTCCACCCGTCCCAGCGGCGGCGCAGCCGGGCCCACGCCTCCGGGTCGGGGTCCTCGTCCTCCTCCACCGGCACGGACGGCGGGGGCTCCCCCGCCACCAGCCCCGCCCACACCCCGGCCGCACCGTGCTCGGCGAGCATCGCCCCCAGCCACAGGTCCCCCGGCGGCGCGACCGCCGTCAGACAGGCCCGCGCCCGGGCGTCGGCCTCCCCCTGCCAGTCCCGTACGGTCACCGTGCTCCCCTTCCACCCGTGTCCGCTGCGCCCCTCCGGAGCGCACCGGCCCGCACCCCGGGGCGCGGATCGCCGCCCCGCCTCACCATGCCCGCCCGGTCCACAGCGCGAAGGCATAGGCGGTCTCCTCCTCCCCCGGGCGGTCCCGCTCCGCGAGATCGGCCAGCGTCCACGCGACCCGCAGGGCCCGGTCGACCCCGCGGGCGCTGATCTGCCCGGCGTCCATGGCCCGTCCGAGGACGCGCAGCGCGGCGGGCTCGACCGGGAAGTCCCGGCGCAGCCGCGCGCCGGGGATCGCCGCGTTGGTGGTCCAGGGCGTGTGCGCCAGCCGTGCGAGCGCGCGGGCGCGCGCCCTCTCCACCCTGGCGGCGACCACGGCGGAGGACTCCGCGAACGCGCGGTCGGCGAGCAGCTCGGCCCTCGTCACGGGTTGCAGGTCGACCTTGAGGTCGATCCGGTCCAGCAGCGGCCCGGACAGCCGGGAGAAGTACCTGCGCCGCTCCCCCGGCGGGCAGGTGCACATGCTGCCCGGCCTGGCGCAGGGACAGGGGTTGGCGGCCATCACGAGCTGGAACCTGGCGGGGAAGGTCACCGTGGAGGAGGCGCGGGCCAGCACCACCTCCCCCCGCTCCAGCGGCTCGCGCAGGGAGTCCAGCACCCCCCTCCCGAACTGGGGCGCCTCGTCCACGAACAGCACTCCCCGGTGGGCCTTGGACACCCAGCCCGGCCCGGGGTGGCCGCTGCCCCCGCCGATGATCGACGCCCGGGAGGAGGTGTGGTGCGGGGCGGCGAACGGGGGCCGGGTGACCAGGGGCGAGCCCCGGGGGAGCATCCCGGCGACCGAGTGGATGGCGGTGGCCTCCAGCGCCTCGGAGGGGCGCAGTCCGGGCAGGACGGTCGGCAGGCGCTCGGCGAGCAGGCTCTTGCCCGTGCCCGGGGAGCCGAGCATCATGAGGTTGTGCCCGCCCGCCGCGGCGACCTCCACCGCCCGGCGCGCCACCGGCTGGCCCAGCACGTCGGCCAGGTCCGGCCCGGGGTCGTCCGGCTCCCGGGCACAGGGCGCCTCCGGCCCGGCGGCCTCCTCCAGGAAGAACGCCCCGCGCAACCACTGGCACAGGTCCATCAGGCTGCCCACCGCGGTCACCTCCACGTCGGGGACCAGGCGGGCCTCGGCCGCGTTGCCGCGCGCCACGACGAACCCGCGGTAGCCCTGCTCGGTGGCGGAGACCATCGCCGGAAGGACGCCGAGCACCGGGCGCGCCCTCCCGTCGAGTCCGAGCTCGCCGATGAGGACGGTGCCCGCCAGGCGGTCCGGCGGCACCGCGCCCGTGGCGCACAGCACGGCGGCGGCGATGGCGAGGTCGAAGAGGCTGCCCGCCTTGGGGAGGCTGGCCGGGGACAGGCTGATGGTGATCTGACCGCTGGGCCACTCCTCGCCGCTGTTGGCCACGGCCGCGCGGATGCGGTCCCGGGCCTCCCGCAGCGCGGCGTCGGGGAGCCCCACGAGCGTCACCCCGGGGTCGCCGCCGCCCAGGTGCACCTCCACCTCGACGATGTGCCCCTGGACCCCCAGCAGGGTGATGCAGTGGGCGCGGGCGAGGGTCATCACGTCATCCCCCGCTCGTGGGAGACGAACACGCGCCCGCCGGTGATCAGGACGCAGACGCCGTCCACCCGCAGCGACGCGGCCGGGACCCGGTGCCGGGCCGCCCACGCCCTCCCGAGGCGGCGCAGACGGCGCCGCTTGTCGGGTGTGATGGCGTCCACGGGGTGCCCGTACCGCACGGAGGTCCGGGTCTTGACCTCGGCGACGACCAGGACCGGTCCGTCGCGGGCCACGATGTCGATCTCCCCCGACGGCGACCGCCAGTTGCGGTCCACCACCCGCATGCCCGCGCTCCGCAGGAAGACCGCGGCGAGGTCCTCCCCGCGTCCGCCCAGTGCCCTCCGGTATCCGGCCCACCTGTCCACGGTCGACCACCTCCCGTTACAACGGTGGGTGATCGCCGTCCGGCGCGCCAGGGGGAGTTCGTTCCTGTGGACGAACCGGCCGCTGCCCCGGGCACGAGGGCCGCGACGGGGAGCCGCCCCGGGGACCGGTCATGCCCGGGGCACGGTTCGGGTCAGGGCAGCTCGGGACCGCCCCGGCCGCCGTCCGCGGGAGGCATCTCCAGGTCGGACTTCTGGATCTCCTCGACGTTGACGTCCTTGAACGTCACCACGCGCACGTTGCGGACGAACCGCGCCGGGCGGTACATGTCCCAGACCCAGGCGTCCTCCATCACGACCTCGAAGTACATCTCCCCGTTCTCGGTCGAACGCGGCTGGAGGTCGACGTTGTTGGTCAGGTAGAACCTGCGCTCGGTCTCCACGACGTAGCTGAACAGCCCGACGACGTCCCGGTACTCGCGATAGAGCTGGAGCTCCATCTCGGCCTCGTACTTCTCCAGGTCCTCAGAACTCATCCACGCGCTCGCTTTCGTCGCACTCTCCGGTCGTGGTGTGCCGGTCTCCTCATCACGTGTACACCGCCACCGCCCCGGTTGTTCCCCGCGTGGGAGGACCCACGCGTCGGGGGGACATCAAGACGCTCCGAGATCCATCATGCGTCACGGAACGGACTTCTGGGCCCCGTGGAACAGATTTCCTTCGACGGATCGGTCACCGGAACCCTCCGGAGGTCCCGATCCGTCTTCGGACCGGGACCCGTCACGGCGTCACCCGGCCGCGGCGTCGACGGCCTCGAAGCTCTCCGGAACGCCCAGACCGCCGACCTGGTTGAACGGCCAGATGATGACGAACGCCCGGCCCACCACGTGGTCGATCGGGACGGCGCCGCCACCGGGGTTGTTCTGGTTGAGGCGGGAGTCGTAGGAGATCGCCCTGTGGTCCCCCATCAGCCACAGGTGCCCCTCGGGCACCTCGACCGGGCCGAACTCGGTGTGGCTGGCCACGCTTCCCGGGTACAGGTAGGCGTCCTCCTCCAGGGGGACGCCGTTGACCAGGATGCGGTTCTGCTCGTCGCAGCACTCCACGGTGTCGCCGGGGAGCCCGATGACCCGCTTGATGTACTCCTTGCCCGTGGGCGCGGCGCCCAACTGCTGCTGCACCCAGCTGAAGGCGCCGGCGACGGGGTTGGTCGGCTCGGGCACGGTCACGGTGTTCGGGTCGTCCCACGACCCGTTGCCGTTGAAGACGACGACCTCGCCGCGCTCGATGTCGCGGATCTGGTAGACGACCTTGTTCACGAGCACCCGGTCGCCGACGAGCAGCGTGTTCTCCATCGATGTGGAGGGGATGTAGAACGCCTGCATCACCCAGGTCCTGATCACGAACGCCAACACCACGGCGATCACGATCAGGATGGGGAGTTCCTTCCAGAACGACCCCTTCTTCTCACTGCTCTGGGACTTGCTCATCTCGGCGTCCGCCTTCTCCTCCGGCTCCTGACCAACGGCTTCGGAGACACCACTGGCTCCCGAGTCCTCAGGGACTCGGGAGCCAGTGGCGGAGCTTCGCTCCTCCGGGCCGGGCCGGGCGGAATCCTCGTCCTGGACCCCGTCCGCGCCGGGATCCCTCTCGTCTTTGCTCATCGAGCCGAAGCCTATCCTGCCTCCCGTGCGGGAAGAGGGCCGTTCGGCTCCGAAAGGGAGCGGAAGACTACTTGGAGACGGGCTCGCGGCGCTCGCGGATGCGGGCGGCCTTGCCGCGCAGGTCGCGCAGGTAGTACAGCTTGGCGCGACGCACGCGGCCGCGGGCGGCGACCTCGTACTTCTCGATGGCCGGGGTGTGGATCGGGAAGGTGCGCTCCACGCCCACGCCGTAGCTCACCTTGCGGATGGTGAAGGTCTCGCGGTTGCCCGAGCCCTGACGGCGGATGACGACGCCCTTGAAGACCTGGACACGGGTGCGGGTGCCCTCCGTCACGCGGACGTGGACGTTGAGCGTGTCACCCGGGCGGAACTCGGGGACGTCGGTGCGGAGCTGAGCCTTCTCGAGCTCCTGGATGGCGGTGTGCATCTCGCGATTCCTCATCGATAGCGCTCCGCGCCCTGTCCCCGGCGTGGTGCGGGGAGGGTTGCGCGGGCGAGGGCCCGTACGGGTCTGGACATTCGGACCACCCGGTGACCGTCACAGAGGCCGACGTCGTGCCGCCGGCATGCGGATGCCATGGGTCACCAAGGGGGAACCCACCCAGTTTGCCACATGTCAGGTGGCTTCCCGAACGGCCTCCTCGGCGAGGACCTCCCGGTCACGCCGGTCGAGGGCCTCCTCCGGCATGGCGCCGACCAGGTCCGGCCGGTTGCGCGCGGTCTTGCGGAGCGCCTGGTCGCGGCGCCAGCGGTCCACGGCCCCGTGGTTGCCGGACAGCAGCACGGGCGGCACCTCCTGGTCCCGCCACATGACGGGCTTGGTGTACACCGGCCCCTCGACCAGGTTCTCCATGCCGCCGGAGGCGAAGGAGTCCTGGACCGCCGACTCGGTGTTGCCGAGAACACCCGGCAGCAGGCGGGTGATCGCCTCGACCATCACCAGCGTCGCGGACTCGCCCCCGTTGAGGACGTAGTCGCCGATGCTGACCTCCTCGACCGGCATCCGCAGGGCGGCGTCCGCGGCCACCCGGGAGTCGATGCCCTCGTAGCGCCCGCACCCGAAGACCAGCCTCTCCTCCCCCGCCAGGCGCTCGGCGTCCGCCTGCCGGAAGGGGCGGCCGCTGGGTGTGGGCAGGATCAGGCGGGCCGGGGCCCCGGCCACGACCTCGTCGAGCGCCTCACCCCAGGGTTCGGGCTTCATGACCATGCCGGGGCCTCCCCCGTAGGGGGTGTCGTCCACGGTGTTGTGCCTGTCGTGCGTCCAGGAGCGCAGGTCGTGGACCCGCACGTCGAGGAGGCCCGAGGCGCGTGCCCTCCCGATCAGGGAGAGGTCCAGGGGGGCGAAGTAGTCGGGGAAGATGCTGATGATGTCGATGCGCACTGCGCGCCCCTTCAGTCGGCGAGGTCGAGCAGGCCGGGCGGCGGGTCGATGACGATCCGGCCCCCGGCCACGTCGACCTCGGGCACCAGTGCGGCGACGAAGGGCACCAGCACCTCGCCGCCGCCGGGGGTGGCGACGACCAGGACGTCCTGGGCGTGGTGGAGCACGTCGTCGACCGTGCCGACGGCCTCGCCCCCGGTGGTCACCGCGGCCAGGCCGATGAGTTCGTGGTCGTGGAACTCGTCGGGGTCGTCCAGGGGGGCGATGTCCCGTGAGTCCACGAACAGCAGGGTGCCGCGCAGCGCCTCGGCGGAGTCGCGGTCGGCGATCCCCTTGAAGCGCACCAGCAGCCGGTCGCTGTGGCGACGGCTGGACGCGACGGTGAGCGGTCCGGCTCCGGCCGGGTCGGTCTCCATCACGGTGCCGTCGGCGAAGCGGGCCGCCGGGTCGTCCGTCCGCACGTCGACGGCGACGTCGCCCCGGATACCGTGCGCGCGGCCGATCCGGCCCACAACGAGTCGCATGGGAGGTTCCGTCCTTCCGCCCGTCCCACCGTGGAGACGGGAAAACTGTGCCCGGGGCAGGTGCCCCGGGCACAACTACGGGGCGCCGACCGGTCGTGGTCGGCGCCCCAAGAGGCGCGTCAGCGCACTTCGTGCAGGTCCAGCAGGTCCACTCGGACGTAGCGGCCCCCGGCGAGGGAGCCGATCACGGTCCGGAGTGCCTTGGCGGTGCGGCCGTTGCGACCGATCACCTTGCCGAGGTCGTCGGGATGGACCCGGACCTCCAGGACTTTGCCCTTGCGGAGCCGCTTGGCTCTCACCTGGACGTCGTCGGAGTTCGCAACGATCCCCTTCACGAGGTGCTCAAGCGCCTCTTCCAGCACGTCAGGCCTCGCCCTCGGACTTCTCGGCCTCGGCGGTCTCGGCGGGCTTGTCGGCCGCCTTCTCCGCCTTCTTCTCGGTCTTCTTGGCCTTGGTCTTGCCCTCGCCGCCGGGGAGCACGAGCTCCTTCAGCGCGGCCTGGAAGGCGGCTTCCTTGGCCTCGGGGTCCTTGGCCTCGGCGACCTGGAGCGGAGCCGGGGCGGGAAGGCCCTTGAACTTCTGCCAGTCGCCGGTCTTGCGCAGGAGGACCTTGACCGCGTCGGAGGGCTGGGCCCCCACGGACAGCCAGTACTGCGCCCGCTCGGAGTCGACCTCGATGAGGCTCGGGTGCTCCTTGGGGTGGTACTTGCCGATCTCCTCGATCGCCTTGCCGTCACGCTTGGTGCGGGCGTCGGCGACGATGATGCGGTACTGGGGCGTACGGATCTTGCCCATACGCTTGAGCTTCAGTTTGACAGCCACTGGAGTGGTCTTCTCCCGATGAACGGTGTTCGGCGCCCGGCGGCGAAACCACGTGGGGTTGCAGTACCCGCCAAGGCAAGACGTGGGTGGCGGGTTAGTTAGAGGGCTGACCCGTCCACCGTTAGTCGACTACTCATTGTGCCAGACGCGAGCGTGTTCCTCGGACAGGACACAGGCGCCCGCGTGGCCCCGCCGACGCGAACGGCCCGCCCCCTCGCCGGGGACGGGCCGCCTGTGGTCTCCGCTACTGCTTGGGCAGCTTGAAGTTGGACAGGTCCGGCATGTTGGGTCCGCCGAAACCGGGCGGGAGCGTGGGCTGCCCGCCGCCGCCTCCGCCGAGGCCCGGGGGCAGCTGCGGCATCTGCTGGCCGCCCTCCTCCTGGCGCTTCTGGCGCTCGGCCGCGCGCTCGGCCTCCTGCTGGCGGGCCTTCATCGGGTTGCCGCTGCGCTGCTTGCCCTTCTTGGCCTTCTTGGCCTGGGCCTTGGCCTTCTTGCGGTTGCCGCCGCCGACCCCGGGCATCCCGGGCATGCCCGGCATCCCGCCGTTCTTCATCTTGCGCATCATCTTCTGCGCCTCGAAGAAGCGGGTGACCAGGCCGTTGACGTCGCTGACCTGCGTACCCGAGCCGTTGGCGATGCGCAGCCGGCGCGAGCCGTTGATCGACTTGGGGTTGGCCCGCTCGCCCGGCGTCATCGACTGGATGATCGCCTGGATGCGGTCCAGGTCCTTGTCGTCGATGTTGTCGATCTGGTCGCGCATCTGCCCCATGCCGGGCATCATGCCGAGCAGGTTCCCGATCGGGCCGAGCTTGCGGACCATCGACATCTGCTGGAGGAAGTCGTCCAGCGTGAAGTCGTCGTCCGAGGCCATGGTCGAGGCCATCTTCTCGACCTCGGCCTCGTCGAACGTGCGCTGCGCCTGTTCGATGAGCGTGAGGACGTCACCCATGTCCAGGATGCGCGACGCCATCCGGTCCGGGTGGAAGAGGTCGAAGTCCTCCAGCTTCTCGCCGGTGGACGCGAACATGATCGGACGGCCCGTGATGTGCCGGATGGACAGGGCCGCACCGCCGCGGGCGTCACCGTCGAGCTTGGTGAGCGCGACCGCGTCGTAGCCGACGCCGTCGAGGAAGGCCTGGGCGGTGTTGACCGCGTCCTGGCCGATCATCGCGTCGACGACGAAGAGGATCTCGTCGGGGCTGACGGCGTCGCGGATGTCGGCGGCCTGCTGCATCATCTCGGTGTCCACACCGAGGCGGCCCGCGGTGTCGATGATGACGACGTTGTGGTTGTTGCGGCGCGCGTGCTCGACGGAGGCCCGGGCGACCTCGACCGGGTCGCCCACGCCGTTGCCGGGCTCGGGAGCGAACACCGGGGTCCCGGCGCGCTCACCGACCACCTGGAGCTGGGTGACGGCGTTGGGGCGCTGGAGGTCGGCGGCGACCAGCAGCGGCGTGTTGCGGTCCGCCGACAGCCACTTGGCGAGCTTGCCCGCCAGGGTGGTCTTACCGGCGCCCTGGAGGCCGGCGAGCATGATCACGGTGGGCGGGTTCTTGGCGAACCGCACCTGCCGGGTCTCGCCGCCGAGGATCTCGACGAGTTCCTCGTTGACGATCTTGATGACCTGCTGCGCCGGGTTGAGGGCCTTGGAGACCTCCTCGCCGCGGGCGCGCTCCTTGATCCGCGAGATGAACTCGCGGACCACCGGCAGCGCGACGTCCGCCTCGAGCAGCGCGAGACGGATCTCCCGCGCGGTCGCGTTGATGTCCTCCTCGGACAGCCGCCCCTTGCCGCGCAGCGAGGAGAAGACCGATGTCAGCCGGTCGGAAAGCGTCTCGAACACGAGTTTGGCCAGTCCTTCGTCTCGTAAGTGGTTTCCCAGCCTACCCGCCCACCGCCGCCGGACAGTAGTCCGAGGCCGCGGGGCCGGGAACGGGGTGAGGGCGGGGCCCGTGCGCCCCGCCCTCCCTGTCGTCGCCTGTCTCCGCCACCGCGCCCGTACCCGGCCGCCGGTCCGCGGACCGGCGGGGGCGCGGGGCGCTAGTTGCCCCCGTCCTCCGCGGACTCCTCCTCGGAGGGGGCGGCGCCGCCGGCCAGCGTGGCCTCGCGCTGCTCGGCGAGGGCCGCCAGCATCTCCTCCTGCTGGCCGCCGGTCAGGCCGCGGGTGGAGAGCTGGGCCTCACCGTCGATGGTGTAGGTCTGCTGGGTGGAGCTGACGATGTTGTAGTCGGCGCTGCACGAGAGGTCCAGGGTCGCGCCCGCCTCCAGGGTGCCGCCGTCGTCGCAGGTCTGCTCGCCGATGTCGGCGTTGGTGAAGGTCACGTCCATGCGGACGGTCACCTCGCCGCTGCCGTCGCCGCCCGCGTCCCGCACCGTTCCCGACCAGGTGCAGTTGGGCCCGTCCTCGCAGTTCATCTCGGGGTTGCCGTCCCAGCCCACCTCGATCCGGGCGTCCCGGGACCCGGTCAGGTCGTCCTCGGCCGTGGTGATGATGCCGTCGTAGAGCTCCTCGACGGCTGCGGTGTCGGCCTCGGCCAGGTCCAGCCGGACCTGGGGGCCGGTCTCGGCGCCCTCGGGGACGAGCTCCTCGACGGCGATGCGCTGGACCTGCTCGGTCTCCGCGTTGATCCAGACCTGGTTGCGCTCGCCGGCGAGGTCGATCCGGTAGGTGAGCGTGCCGTCCAGGTTCTCCTCGACGGCCTCCTCCGAGTCCAGCTCGATCGCGGCCAGGGTCGCGGAGAGCTCCGGCGGGGCCAGGGTGGTGCTGGGGTTGAGCCCGGCCTGGGCCGCCGAGGAGCGCACCCAGTTCTCGTTGAAG
This sequence comes from Nocardiopsis sp. NPDC055824, assembly GCF_053616335.1. Lineage (NCBI taxonomy): Bacteria > Bacillati > Actinomycetota > Actinomycetes > Streptosporangiales > Nocardiopsidaceae > Nocardiopsis > Nocardiopsis sp. NPDC055824. Next base: position 26,715 of record NZ_JBSHDN010000039.1, on the reverse strand, counting down.
TCGTCGAAGTCCGGACCGAAGACGCCCTGGTCGAGCCAGAAGTCCTCGACCGCGCGGATGAAGAGCTTGCCGTCGGCGGCGAGCACGTCCGCCTCGACGCTGTTGGCCCGGATGGTCCCGCTCGTCGCGCCGGTGTCGGCGACGGTGAGCGAGGCGTCACGGACCTCGGAGGAGCCGACGGTCTCCGCGACCTGCCCGGTGGCGGTGAGCGCCGGGTAGGCGGCCAGGTCCGCCAGCGCGCTCTCCAGGAGGGGCGCCGCGGCCACCGGCTCGGCGGGTTCGGGACTGGGCTCCTCCTCGCCCCCGCCGGGGCGCAGGCTGCTCAGGTCGATGGAGCACGCCGTCAAGCCGAGAACGGCGATCGCGCTCGTCGCGGCAAGCGCGGAGCGCCTGGCCCTGCGACCCCTGAAGTGACTAACCGGCGCCATCTTGCCTCCTGACCCCGACCTGTGGGGCACTGTACGAATCAGCGTGAGTTTCCGGGTGGGCGGCGGGACGACCGGCCCGAGACCCGTCATTGGCGTGGGACGCGGATGCGCGGCGCCTGGTTTCAACCCGGCGCCGCCCGAAGGGCGCCGATACGCACCTGTGATTCGGCCGGCGTCCCCGGCCGGGCGCACCCGTCCCGCGGCATGACAGCCGCACCGCTCAGAGGGTACCGAACCAACACGCAGGCCACGGCCAATACCGGCCTATGAATGCCCATATATGCCACGAAGCACTATAGAAAACAGAAACGGGACCGACGGGGATCTCTCCCCGCCGGTCCCTGGCACCTCACCGCGTCAACGGTGCAGGGCCTCCGGCCTCCACGCTGAGGACTAGGCCTTGACCTGCGGTGAGGCCGCCTCCCCGCCCGGAGGCGTCGGCGGGGAGACAGCTTCTGCCTCGATCTCGTCGAGCTCCTCGAAGGCGTAGGCCGACTCGGCGTGCAGCTCGTGGTCCAGGCCGTTGGTCTCGACCTCCTCGGTGATGCGGAACCCGACGACGAGGTCGATGACCTTGGCGATGACCCAGGTGACGACGAAGGAGTAGATCATGACGCCGACGACCGCGACGACCTGGACGGCCAGGAGGCCGATGCCACCGCCGTAGAGCAGGCCGTCCGAGCCGCCGACCACACCCGCGGCCACGAGTCCGAGGACCACCGACCCGATGATGCCGCCGACCATGTGGATGCCCACGACGTCGAGCGCGTCGTCGTACTTGAACTTGAACTTCCAGCTGATGGCGTAGGCGCACACGGCGCCGGACAGCGCGCCGACGGCGATCGCGCCGAGGGGGGTGACGTTCGCGGCGGCCGGGGTGATGGCCACCAGGCCGGCGATGGCGCCGGAGGCGAAGCCCAGGGCGCTGACCTTGCCGTAGCGCAGGCGCTCGACGAGCATCCAGGCCCCGGTGGCGGCGGCCGTGGCGACCTGCGTGTTGACCAGGGCCAGGGCTGCGGTCTCGTTGGCGGCGTAGGCGGAGCCGGCGTTGAAGCCGAACCAGCCGAACCACAGGAGCGCCGCGCCGAGCAGCACGAACGGAAGGTTGTGGGGACGCATCGACTCGGAGCCGAAGCCCTTGCGGCGGCCGAGGACGAAGGTCAGGGCCAGCGCCGCAGCGCCGGCGTTGATGTGGACCGCGGTGCCGCCGGCGAAGTCGATGACCTCGTAGCCGCCGATGGTCAGGCCGCCGATCCAGCCGTCGCCCCAGACCCAGTGGGCGACGGGGAAGTAGACGAGCAGGGCCCAGACCGGGGCGAACAGCATCCAGGCGCCGAACTTGGCGCGGTCCGCGATCGCGCCGCTGATGAGGGCCACGGTGATCACCGCGAACATCATCTGGAAGCCGGCGTCGACGAGCAGCGGGTAGCCGCCCTCGCCGTCGGCCGCGGGCTCGATCTCGCCGATCAGGTTGCTGAGCCCGACGTAGTCGAAGCCACCGATGAACGCGTTGAGCGGACCGCCGTCGGAGTAGGTGAGCGAGTGGCCCACCACGACCCAGAGGACGCTGACGATCGCGATGCTCGCGAAGCTCATCAGCATCATGTTCAGGACGCTCTTGGCCCGTGACATGCCTCCGTAGAAGAAGGCCAGGCCCGGGGTCATGAGCATCACGAGCGCTGCGCTGATGAGCAGCCACGCCGTGTTGCCGGTGTCAATCATTACGTCGCCTCCGTAGGACGGGCGGGGGATTGTGTCTGTGAGGGCGGCGGTCAGCGAGCGCATCATCGGGCCCGATGCAGATCACCACGCAGGCAACTGTCCGACCGGGGTGTTTCTCCCCGGGACCCGACGTGTTGCGCAGGGGTAAAAGGACAGCCAGAAGTGTTAACGCACCATGAACCGAACCCCCAGCACGCCCGAACGCACGTGCACCGGCACAGAGCGACCCCCGTCACATCAGCCGAGGGAGACCAAATGGTCACTCTCGGTCATATCTCACGCCCGTGAGGACGGCGCCGTCAAGTAGGCGGCGTTCGGTGTTTCACCGGCGTGTCGATCGCATGAAACGGGCCGTCGCGGCGCCGGTGTCCGGGTACGGCCGGGTCCGCGCCGTGTGGACACGGCTGTGGCCGGGCACCCGGTCGGGTGGCCGGCCACGCTCGCGGATCCGCCCCGGCGACGGGGGAGCCGCCTCAGCCCAGGATGGCGTCCACGAAGACCTCGGGGTCGAAGGGCGCCAGGTCGTCCGGCCCCTCCCCGAGCCCGACCAGCTTGACCGGCACGCCCAGCTCGCGCTGGACCTGCACGATGATGCCGCCCTTGGCGGTGCCGTCCAGCTTGGTCAGCGCGATGCCCGTGACGTTCACGACCTCGCCGAACACCCGGGCCTGGCGCAGGCCGTTCTGCCCGGTCGTCGCGTCGAGGACCAGGAGCACCTCGTCGACCTGCGACTTCTTCTCCACGACCCGCTTGACCTTGCCCAGCTCGTCCATCAGGCCGGTCTTGGTGTGCAGGCGCCCGGCGGTGTCGATGATGACCGTGTCGGCACCCTCCTCGATGCCGCGCGAGACGGCGTCGAAGGCCACGCTCGCCGGGTCCGCGCCCTCCTCCTTGCGCACGACCGGGGCCCCCACGCGGCTGCCCCACGTCTGGAGCTGCTCGGTGGCGGCGGCGCGGAAGGTGTCGGCGGCGCCGAGCACGACGCTGCGCCCGTCGCCGACCAGGACCCGGGCCAGCTTGCCGGTGGTCGTGGTCTTCCCGGTGCCGTTGACCCCGACCACCATGATCACGGCGGGGCGGCCGTTGTGGGGTTCGGTGCGCACGGTGCGGTCGGCGTCCGTGCGGATGTGCGCGAGGAGCTCCTCGCGCAGCAGCGCCCGCACCTCGTCGTGGCCGCGGCTGCCGAGCACCTTGACGCGGGTGCGCAGGCTCTCCACGATCTGGGAGGCGGAGGCCACGCCGATGTCGGCGGTGATGAGGGTGTCCTCGATCTCCTCCCAGGCGTCGTCGTCCAGGGTGTCGGAGGAGAGGAGGTTGAGCAGTCCCTGCCCGAAGGAGCTCTGCGACCGGGCCAGCCGCGCGCGCAGGCGCACCATGCGCCCCGCGGAGGGCGGCGGGGTCTCCAGCTCCGGCGCGGCGGGCTCGGCGGCCGGGGCCTCCGGCGGGGCCTGCGAGGGAGGCGTGCGGACGGTTCCGGAGTCCCTGTCCCGGTCCTCCTCGACGGCGGTCGCCCCGGCGGCCCCCGTGGTCTCGGGTCCGGGTTCCTCCTTGCCCGGCTTGACCGGGCGTTGGGTCCTGACCAGGAAGAACCCGCCGACGGCCAGGAGCACGACGGCGATGACGATGGCGGCGATCAAGGTGATGTCCATAGCGTGCACCAGTCTCCCAGAGTGTTCGACGCGTTCGCGTCACGGCCGGGTGGCGTGCCGGGAACGAACGGTGCGCGGGGTCCGCGGCCGGTGTCCGCGAGTGCCCGCGCCGTCGCGCCTCAGGTACTGCGGTGGCGCGTGGTGCGCAGGATGAGAACGAAGAAGGGCGCGCCGAGAAAAGCGGTCACCACGCCGATGGGGAGCTCGGCCGGGGACACCAGGGTCCTGGCCACGATGTCCACCAGGACGAGGAAGGCCCCGCCGAACAGCACGGTCACCGGCAGGATCGCCCGGTAGTTGGACCCCACCAGCCGGCGCACCACGTGCGGGACGACGATCCCGACGAAGCCGATCAGCCCGCTCACCGACACCGCGGCGGCCGTGGCCAGCGACGCCGCGCCGATCACCACGATGCGCACCGCCGCCGGGTTCAGGCCCAGGCTGACCGCCTTGTCGTCGCCGAGGGCGAGCATGTCGAGCAGGTAGCCGCACAGCAGGAGGACGGCCAGGCCGACCACCGCGTAGGGGGCGATCAGCCGGACGTCGTTCCACCCGTCGCGGCCCAGCCCGCCGAGCAGCCAGGCGTAGATGCGCTGGAGCTGGTCGACGCCCATCTGCTGGACCAGGGTCTGGGCGGCGGAGAGGAAGGACGACACGGCCACGCCCGCGAGGACGAGGGAGGCCGTGCCACCGCCCCCCGCGGTGGACCCGAGCAGGTAGGCGGCCGCCACGCCGAGCAGCGCCCCGACGAAGGCGGCGACGGGGACCAGGGCGCGCGGCGAGCCGCCGAGCTCCTGCCCGAACACCATGACCAGGGTCGCGCCGAGCCCGGCCCCGGCGGCGGCGCCGAGGAGGAAGGGGTCGGCGAGGGGGTTGCGGAACACGCCCTGGTAGGCGCCGCCCGCCGTGGCCAGGAGGGCACCGACGATCGCGCCCATCACCACGCGGGGAAGGCGCAGCTCCACGAGCAGGGCCGCCTGCCGCTCGGTCAGGGGCGACTCCACCCCGAACGGCAGGAGGCTGAGGAGGTGCCGGACGATGTCGGCCGCCGACAGGGAGGCCGCTCCGGCGGAGATGCCGAAGAGGCCGGCCGCGACCAGCGCGACCGCTCCCGCGGCCGCCCAGCCGACGGGGACGCCGACACCGCCCTTCACGCTAGTTCCCCGCGTTCTCGGTCACGGCCTCGCCGACCAGCTCGGCGAAGTCGACGACGCGAGGTCCCCAGCGGGAGGCGATGTCGGCGTCGAGCAGGTAGACGGCGTCGTTCCGCACTGCGGTGACGGTGTCGAAGGCCGGGCGCCCGGCGACGTCCTCGACCGTGGACTCGTCGCCGTAGGACAGGAAGACCATGTCGGGGTTCTCCTCGACGATGTACTCCTGTGACAGCTGCGGGTACCCGCCCGCGGAGCCGTCGTCGGCCGCGTCGGCGATGTTGACCAGCCCGAAGGACCGGTAGATCTGCCCGACGAAGGTCTCGGAGGTGGCGGAGAAGGACGTCTCGTCGAGCTCCTGGTAGAAGGTCAGCCCGGCGCCGTCGGCCGTGTCGCACACGCCCTCGACGACCGCGTTGAACTCGCTCTCGACCCGGTCCGCCTCGGCGTCGGCCTCGGCGGTGCGGCCGGTGGCGTCCCCGAGCAGGCGGATCTGCGCGTAGGTGTCCTCCAGGTCCTGGGCGGCGTCGATGACGAGGGTGGGGATGCCCACGGTCTCCAGCTGGGAGGCGGTGTCCTCGGCGCTGCGGGCGAGGACGACCAGGTCCGGGTCGTACTCGGTGACGGCCTCGACGCTGGGCTCGAAGCCGCTCAGCGCCGTGGTGGGGGCCTCCTCCGGGTAGTCGGAGTACTCGTCGGCGGCCTCGACCTGGTCGCCCGCGCCGATGGCGAAGAGCATCTCGGTGTGGCTGGGCGACAGGGAGACGATCCGCCGGGGCTCCTCCTCGAGGGTGACGTCGCCCGTGGCGCCGGTGAGGGTGACGGGGAAGGTGCCGTCGCCCACGGTGGGACGGTCGGGATCGGCCTCGGGGGCGCCGCAGGCGGCGGGCGCGGCGTCGGTCGTCGGCTCGGCCTCGGTCTCACCGTTCTCCGCCCCGCCGCCGCAGGCGGTCAGGGTGAGGGCGGCTCCGAGGAGGACGGCGGGGAAGGGGCGTGCGATCCGCACGGTGCTCCTTGCGGGACGGGGGAAGGAGCACGGTCCTGGCGGAGACTGGCCTGTCCTTCCCACGAGGACGGGTGAGTCGATGCCGGGAGGCGACCTGGCTCGTCCCCGCCGGGGCGGGGCTCCACAGTTGCGGGACAGCGCCGGATTGGACGGCCCCGCAGGGCCGCTGTACCGGACTTCGCTCCTTCGACACCGGACGGGCCGCCCGGAGGCGGCCCGACGTCCCCAGCCTACTCGCGTCCCCCCGGCTCCTCGCTGGCGGGCCGGTGGCCGCCCCGGCCTGCGTCTTCCCCGCATCTGCCCCGCACGGACAGGGGCCTGCGCAGGGCGACGGAACTCCGTACCAGAATTCCTTTTATACCAATACGCGGGAAAAGTGAATTCATGTCCGTTTATGAACCCCTCGCGAAACATCAACCCCTAGTGCAACTTGGCTCCACCATGTGGCCATATTGAGTCTTCGCGAACATTGACACTTTCATGGCACACGGCAATGATCTCGTTGCTATGCGCGCCGATCAAACGAACAAGGACATGAAGCGGCGTATCCCCCTGAGCACCACATATGTCCTTAGTGGGGTATTCCGCTCCCCCGGTGTCCAGCGGCGTGCACCGAGAAGGGATGTGTTGACAAGGTGGTACCCCACCGATCACGCCTGGCGGCGCTCGCCGGGTTGACACTCGTGGCGGGCCTCGCCGCCTCCACACCGGCGAACGCCGACGAGGTCTCCGAACTCGCCCCCCTCCATCCCGCGCCCTCCTCCGAGAACGGTGAACTGACCCACCAGGCCAACGGCCTGTGGTTCATCGAGCTCGAGAGCCCGCCCACCACCGAGGGCACCTCCCCGGCGACGGTGGACGGCGAGCACGAGGACTTCCGGGCCGAGGCCGAGGAACACGGCCTGGAGTACACCGAACGGCACTCGTTCAGCGAGCTGTGGAACGGCCTCTCCGTCCGCATGGACGACACACAGGTCGGCACCGCGCGGGAGATCCCCGGCGTGAGCGCCATCCACCCCGTCCTCACCTACCGGATCCCCGAGACCGGCGAGAACGTCCCCGACCTGGACACCGCGCTCCCCATGACGGGGTCCGACATCGCCCAGAACGAACTCGGGCTGACGGGCGAGGGGCTCCGGGTGGCCATCATGGACACCGGCGTCGACTACACCCACCCCGACCTGGGCGGGGGCGGGTTCCCCAACGACCGCGTGGTCGTCGGGCACGACTTCGTGGGCGACGACTTCAACGCCGGCGACCCCGCGTCCGTCCCCGTCCCCGACGACGACCCCCAGGACTGCAACGGGCACGGCACGCACGTCGCCGGGATCGTCGGCGCCGAGGGAGGGGTCACCGGTGTGGCGCCCGCCGTCGAGTTCGGGGCCTACAAGGTGTTCGGCTGCACGGGGTCCACCACCTCCGACATCATGATCGCCGCCATGGAGCAGGCCCTCGCGGACGACATGGACGTGCTCAACATGAGCATCGGCTCCTCGCACTCCTGGCCCCAGTACCCGACCGCCGTCGCCTCCGACAACCTCGTCGACGAGGGCATGGTCGTCGTCGCCTCCATCGGCAACGAGGGCGCCACCGGCCTGTACTCGGCGGGCGCCCCCGGCCTCGGCGAGGACGTGATCGGCGTCGCCTCCTTCGACAACACGCACATCCAGGCCGCGTCCGTGACCGCCAACCCGAGCGGCGAGGCCCTCGCCTACATGGAGATGGGCGCGGCCGAGCCGCCGCCCGCCTCCGGCGACACCGACGAGCTCGTCCACGTCGGACGGGGCTGCACCGCCCTGGGCGACGAGGTCGCGGACCTGGAGGGCCGGACTGCCCTGATGGTGCGCGGCGAGTGCACCTTCGCCGAGAAGTACGACGCGGCCCTCGACGCCGGCGCCACCGGCGTCGTCATGTACAACAACGTGCCCGGCATGTTCGCCGGCGGCGGCATCGTCGACCGGGGCGCCTTCTCGATCGGTGTCTCCGACGAGGCCGGCGCCCACCTGCTGGAGCTCCTGGAGGGCGACGAGCCCGTCACCCTCACCTGGACGGGCGAGGACATCACCATCCCCAACCCGACCGGCGGGCTGATCAGCTCCTTCAGCTCCTTCGGCCTGGCCGCCGACCTGTCCCTCAAGCCGGACATCGGTGCCCCCGGCGGCCTGATCAACTCCACGTACCCGATGGACCAGGGCGGCTACGCCACCATCAGCGGCACCTCCATGTCGTCGCCGCACGTGGCGGGCGGCGTCGCACTGCTGCTGCAGGCGCGCCCCGACCTGGACTCGCACGAGGTGCGCACCGTCCTCCAGAACAGCGCCGACCCGAAGGCGTGGTGGGGCAACCCCGGCCTGGGCCACCCCGACAACGTGCACCGCCAGGGGGCGGGCATGCTGGACGTCCCCGGCTCCGTGCTCGCCACCACCACCGTGACCCCCGGCAAGCTGTCCCTCGGCGCCACCGGGGAGGCCGTGACCGAGACGGTCACCATCACCAACGACGGTGACGGGGAGGCCACGTACGAGCTCTCCCACGAGGCCGCCCTGGGCACCCACGGCGACACCTTCGCGCCCGGCTACAACGACGGCTCCGCCGAGGTGGCCTTCGACAGCGACTCGGTGACCGTCCCCGCCGGGGGGTCGGCCGAGGTGCGGGTCACCGTCACCCCGCCCGCCCAGGACTTCGAGCAGATGATCTACGGCGGGTACGTCACCGTGTCCGAGACCGGCGGGGAGACCTACCGGGTCCCGTACGCCGCCTACAACGGCGACTACCAGGAGATCGAGGCCATGACCCCGATCAGCGACGGGTCGGGCGTGGTCGCGGACCTGCCGTGGCTGACCAGGATCACGGAGTGCGAGGCCTTCTCCGGCCTGGACTGCGCGAGCGACAGCGGCGGCACGTTCGAGAACCAGCCGGACGGCGCCTCCTACACGATGGAGTGGGTCGACGGCCTTCCCGACGTGCCGTACGTGATCGCGCACTTCGACCACCACGTCACCAGGCTCGACATGGTGGTCATCGACGAGCGCACCGGCCGCCCCGTCCACCCCGACCGCAACGTGGGGGTGTCGGTGGACTACGTGCACCGCAGCGCGACGAGGACGTCGTTCTTCAGCTACCCGTGGGACGGCACGGTCGTGGACAGGCACGGCCGGATCACCGACGTGAGGGACGGCTCCTACCGGCTGGAGGCCCGCGCGCTCAAGGCGCTCGGCGACCCCGACAACCCGGACCACTGGGAGACCTGGACCTCCCCGGTCATCACCATCGACCGCGGGTAGTCCCGCACGCGCCACGGGGCCGTCCTCCCCCCGGGGAGGGCGGCCTCCGCCGTGTCCGGCCCCCGGCCCGCCGGCGCGGACCGGGCCGGGACACGAACGCGGGCACCACGGCGACGAGCGCCGTCCGACCGCCCCCGGGCCGCGGGGACGCCACGGGCGGGCGGAGAGGGGTGCGCGGCCGGAACCGGCCTCAGGCCGGGCGCACGAGCTTCTGGCTGATGACCTGCGAGATGCCGTCGCCCTGCATCGTGACGCCGTACAGCGCGTCGGCCGCCTCCATGGTGCGCTTCTGGTGGGTGATGACGATCAGCTGCGACGAGGCGCGCAGCTCCTCGAAGATCACCAGCAGCCGCTGGAGGTTGGTGTCGTCCAGGGCCGCCTCGACCTCGTCCATCACGTAGAACGGCGACGGGCGCGCCTTGAAGATCGCCGCGAGGAACGCCACCGCGGTCAGGGACCGCTCCCCGCCGGACAGCAGGGACAGCCGCTTGACCTTCTTGCCGGGCGGCCGGGCCTCGACCTCGATGCCGGTGGTCAGCATGTCCTCGGGCGAGGTGAGGAGCAGGCGCCCCTCGCCCCCCGGGAACAGGCGGCCGAAGATCGCCGCGAACTCGCGCTCCACGTCCAGGTAGGCGGACGCGAACACCTCCTGCACGCGGGCGTCCACCTCCTGGACGATGTCCATCAGGTCGCGCCGGGTCTTCTTGAGATCCTCCAGCTGCGCGTTGAGGAACGCGTGCCGCTCCTCCAGGGCGGCGAACTCCTCCAGGGCCAGCGGATTGATCTTGCCCAGCTGGTTGAGCTGGCGCTCGGCGGCCTTGGCCCGCTTGGCCTGCACCTCGCGCACGTACGGCAGCGGCACGGCCTCCTCGCCCGCGTCGGCGGGCGGCGGCACGGGCACGCGCGGACCGTACTCGGCGACGAGTGTGGGCACGTCGACGCCCAGCTCCTCCATCGCCCTGGTCTCCAGCTGCTCCAGGCGCAGGCGCCGTTCGGCGCGGGCCACCTCGCCGCTGTGCGCCGAGCTGGTCAGCTTCTCCAGGTCGACGGACAGCTCGCGGACCCGTGCGCGCACGGTCCTCAGCTCGCCGTCGCGCGCCTCCTTCCCGGCCTCGGCGACGGCCCGCTCGTTCTCGGCGGCCGCGAGGGACACGGCGATCCGCTCCAGGGCCAGCCGCGCGCTCTCGGCCACCGCCCGGGCGACGGTGGCCTGCGCGGCGCGGGCCCGCCGGCGCTCGACGGCGCGCTCCATGGCACGCCGCTCCTCGAAGGCCTGGGCGCGCAGCTGCTCGGCGCGCCCGGCGATCGACCGGGCCCGCTCCTCGGCGGTGCGCACCGCCAGGCGGCGCTCCATCTCGGTGGCCCGGGACCGCGAGGCCCGGACGGCGAGCTCGTCGCGGGTCTGCGCGTCGGGGGCGTCCTCCTCGATGGAGGCGGCCACCTCCTCGGCCTCGGCCAGCTCCTCCTCCAGCCGCGCCAGCTTCTCGGCGTTCTCGTCCCTCGCGGCGGAGGACGTGGCCGCGGCGGCCGCGTAGCGCTCGGACTCCGCCTCCGCCGAACGCGCCTGGCCGCCGAGCTTGCCCAGCCTCTGCGCGGACTCGTTGCGCTTGCGGTCGCTCTGGCGGCGGCGGGCGGTGAGCTCGTCGGCCCGGGCGGCCAGATCGGCCCGTTCGCGCTTCTTGGCCTCGAGTTCGGCGGCGATCCGCTTGGCGCTCTCGGTGGCCGCCTCCAACCTCTCCCCCGCCTCGTCCACCGCGGCCTGGACCTCCAGGAGGCTGGGCGCCCCGGCGGAGCCGCCCTGCACCAGCGCCTCGGTGAACAGGTCGCCCTCGGGGGTGACGGCCCGGACCCCGGGCAGGGCGGCGACGAGGGCGCGGGCCGCGTGGACGTCGTCGGCCAGGGCGGTCCGGTCGAGCAGCGCGGTGACGGCTCCCCGGAGGTGGTCCGGGACCACGACGGCGTCGACGGCGTACCGGACGCCGGCGGGCAGTACGGGCCAGGTCTCGCGGGGCGCGGAGGGCACGGCGTCGGCGACGACGACGCCCGCGCGGCCCGCGTCGCGGGCCCGGAGGAGTTCGAGGGCGGCGACGGCCGTGTCGGGGGACTCCACCGCGACGGCTCCCGCGGCCGCGCCGAAGGCCGCCGCGACCGCGGTCTCGTGTCCGGGGTCGACCTGGACGAGTGCGGCGAACCCGCCCAGCATGCCGGGCAGGCCGGAGTCGAGGAGGGGGCCCGCGCCGTCCTTGTGCGCCAGGCCCAGCTCGAGGGCCTCCTTGCGGGCGAAGAGGGCGGAACGCTCGCCCTCGGCGGTGCGCTCGGCGTCGCGGAGCCGGTTGAGGTCGGTGTCGGCCGCGGAGAGCTGACGGGCCGCCAGTTCCTGTGCGGAGTCGAGTTCGGCGTCGCCCTCGTCCAGCCCGGCGGACTCCTCGGCGGCCATCTCGTACTCCGCCTGCGCCTGTCGGGCGCGCTCCGCGGCCTGCCGGGCGGACTCCTCCAGCCTCGTGGTCTCGTCCTCGTCGGAGGACAGCCGGCCGCGCAGGCCCTCCACCCGGGCGGACAGGCGGACGAGGCCCTCACGGCGCTCGGAGGCGGCGCGGGCGGCGGCCTCCAGCCGCTTCTCCTCGCGGTGCAGCGCGTCCTCGGCGGCGGACCGCTCGGTGACGGTGGCCTCCAGGGCCTCGCGGGCCTCCTCCAGCCGGGTGAGCAGCTCCTCCTCCTGGGCGGCGGCCTCCTCGGCCTCCGTCTCCAGTTCCTCGGGGTCGCGGCGGTGGACGGGCTCGTCCGCGACGTCGGCCAGGTTGCGGTGGCGCTCGTCGGCGAGGCCGCGCACGGCGTCGAGCCGCTCGGTGAGGCGGGAGAGCGCGTGGTAGGTCTCGGAGGCCTGGGCGAGGGCGGGCGCGGCCGCGGTGGCCTGGGCCTCCAGCTCGGTCTCGCGCTCCTGTGTCCGGGCGAGGGCCGTCTCCGCCGCCTGGCGCCGGGTGAGGACCTCCTTCTCGTCGGCCTCCTCCTTGGCGAGCTGCTCGGTGAGGGTGACGATGTCGTCGGCCAGCAGGCGCAGGCGCGCGTCGCGCAGGTCGGCCTGGATGACGGCGGCCCTGCGGGCCAGCTCGGCCTGGCGGCCCAGCGGCTTGAGCTGGCGGCGCAGCTCGGCGGTCAGGTCGTTGACGCGGTCGAGGTTGCCCTGCATCGCGTTGAGCTTGCGGATCGCCTTCTCTTTGCGCTTGCGGTGCTTGAGGATGCCGGCCGCCTCCTCGATGAGGGCGCGGCGCTCCTCGGGGCCGGCGTGCAGGACGGTGTCCAGCTGCCCCTGGCCCACGATGACGTGCATCTCGCGGCCGATGCCGGAGTCGCTGAGCAGGTCCTGGATGTCGAGGAGGCGGCAGGTGTCGCCGTTGATGGCGTACTCCGAGCCGCCGTTGCGGAACATGGTCCGCTTGATGGTGACCTCGGTGTAGTCGATGGGCAGGGCGCCGTCGGTGTTGTCGATGGTGAGGCTGACCTCGGCACGGCCCAGCGCCTGGCGGGTGGAGGTGCCCGCGAAGATCACGTCCTCCATCTTGCCGCCGCGCAGGGACTTGGCCCCCTGTTCCCCCATCACCCAGGAGAGCGCGTCGACGACGTTGGACTTGCCCGAGCCGTTGGGACCGACCACACAGGTGATCCCGGGCTCGAAACGCAGGGTGGTGGCCGACGCGAACGACTTGAAGCCGCGCAGCGTCAGATTCTTCAGATACACGCACACCTCCCACGGCGCTCACCTGCCATTCACGGCACGACCATCCAAGGGTGCCACGAAGCGGTGACCGCGGGGGGTGGTTCCGGCCGACGTCCTCCGATGGAATCGGCCGCTGACCTGGGTCGGGGCCGGGATCGGGGGAGGGGGGATGTCCGGCGGACACGGAGGGTTGTGACAGGGTCCGCCGGGTACAACGGTAAAGGAAGCCGCAAGGGAAAGGAAAATCTGCGGCGTGCGGGCTCTCGCCGGACCGTGGTGGCCGACGGGTTCCTCAGGGACGCCTGGATGACGCGTTCGGCGCCCCCGCCGGTGAACGGAACATCCCGGAAACGGTCGGCCTGTCGGCCGGTACGTCGGTGGCGCGGGTCAGGCGAGCGCGGGCTCGCGGTCGGTCGCGCCGGCGGCGACATCGGTGACGGCCATGTTGAGCTGGTCGTTCTGTGCCTGAAGGCGGCTGATCTCGTCCTCGAGGTCGCGTACCCGCTTCTGCAGCCGCCGCATCTCCGAGACCATCCGAGGGTCGGAGCCGCCGACGTGGCCAAACAGAGCCTTCGCCATGATGTAGGTCCTCCACACTGAGTGACCAGTGGATTCTGCGCATGCGATGTCCCGCGGGATTTCCAACTGGAGTTGTCCTCTACGCGGGTGGAAGGTTGCGCGATGTGCCTTCCAGAGTCTCACTCTGCGCGCCGCCGGTCAAGATTGGATTACGACAGTACGTAACGACCACAACCCAGCGAGAGACGATCTGGGCACGTGGTGGCGCACGATTCAAACGTGACGACCCCCGGCTCCGCCGGCGTGTGCGGGCCTCCAGGGGTCCCGCACGATGATCGCCCCACACCCCCCGGAACCCTTGCCACGAGCCCTCTGGGCCGCCGCGGTTCCGCGGTGTGCTCGAATCGCGTTACGCCTCCAGCATACTCACCGCTCGACGAAACCGGTGAACCTGCCCCCAGCCGGAGCCCAACGTTCGACCACGGAGTCCACACGACCGGGTGTACCGCCGCCCCGGAGATGGCCAAGAAGGCGTTCACAGGCATCCCTCGGGCCTTCGGCGACCACCTCGACCCGGCCGTCCTCGAGGTTCGTGGCGGCCCCGGTCAACCCCAGTTCAAGGGCGCGAGCACGCGTCCACCAGCGGAAACCCACTCCTTGGACGTGTCCCCGCACCCAGGCGGTCATCCGCACGGATGCGCTCTCGTTCCCCACGGTCCGACCTGCTTCCTTACCCGACAGACAGAGTTCTCTCACCGACACGCCCAAGGTCCGGCACCGGGACGTCCAGGACTCCGTCAGGAGCACGGCAAGAGTGCTCCCGGAATCCACCGGGTCACCCGCCGGGCCCGTGCCCTGGTCCCGTGTCCCCTCAGGAGCGCGGTCGCGGCCGCTTCTGGCAGCGCGGACAGCTGAACGAGGAGCGGTTCATGAACGCCTCGCGCACGATGGCCGTGCCGCAGCGGCCGCACGGCCGGTCCCTCCGCCCGTAGGCGTTGAGCCCGCGTGAGAAGTAGCCGCTCTCCCCGTTGACGTTGACGTACAGGCCGTCGAAGGTGGTCCCTCCCACCTCCAGCGCCTCGGTCATCACGTCGCGCGCGTGCCCCAGCAGCTCCGTCGCCCGGCCGCCCGACAGGGCCCGCGTGGAGTGCGCCCAGTGCAGGCCGGCCCGCCACAGCGCCTCGTCCGCGTAGATGTTGCCGACGCCGCTGATGAGCGACTGGTCCAGCAGCGCCCGCTTGACCTCGGTGTCCCTCGCGCGCAGCGCCCGCACGAACGCCTCCGGGACGAACGCGGGGTCCAGCGGGTCCAGGGCGATGTGGTCCACGGACGACGGCACGTCGACGCGCTCGCCGGGAACGTCCACCATCACGTGGCCGAAGGTCCGCTGGTCCACGAAGCGCAGTTCGGCGCCGTCCGAGAGGGGCAGGCGCACCCGCAGGTGACGCTCGTCGGGCTTGCCCGCGGGCTGGACCAGCATCTGCCCGCTCATCCCCAGGTGGGCGAGGAGCATCTCGCCGCTGTCCAGGACGAGCCACAGGTACTTCCCGCGCCGGCGTGCCGACGTGGGGACACGGCCCTCCAGACGGGCGGCGAAGTCGGCGGCGCCGGGCTCGTGGCGCCGTACCGACCTGGGGTGCAGGACCTCGACGGCGCCGATGGAACGGCCGACCGCGTGTTCGGCCAGTCCGCGGCGGACGACCTCGACCTCGGGCAGTTCGGGCATGGCCGCCTCAGCCCCGGCCCTCGCCGGAGGTGTTGTCCCCGGCGGTCTCGGCGGCCCGTGCCTCGGACCTGGCCTTGATGGCCTTCCACGCGGACTCGGCGGCCTGCTGCTCGGCCTCCTTCTTGCTGCGGCCCTCGCCCAGGCCGTAGCTCTCCCCCGCGACGCGGACCGTGGCCCGGAAGGTCTTCTGGTGGTCGGGGCCGCTCTCGTCCACGTGGTACTCGGGGACGCCGAGCATCTCGGCCGCGGTGAGCTCCTGGAGGGAGGTCTTCCAGTCCAGGCCCGCCCCCAGCCCGGAGGCGGTGGCGATGAGCGGGTCGAAGAGCCTGTGCACGAACTCCGACGCCACGTCCAGACCCCTGTCCAGGTAGACGGCGCCAATGATGGCCTCGAGGGTGTCGGCGAGGATCGAGGACTTGTCCCGGCCCCCGGTGCCCTCCTCGCCCCGGCCGAGGCGGATGTAGGCGCCGATGCCCAGGCCGCGGGCCACGTCGGCGAGCGCGCGCATGTTGACGACGGCGGCCCGCAGCTTGGCGAGCTGCCCCTCGGGCAGGTCGGGGTGCTTGCGGAAGAGGGTGTCGGTCACCACCAGGCCGAGGACGGAGTCGCCCAGGAACTCCAGGCGCTCGTTGGTCGGCAGCCCGCCCTTCTCGTAGGCGTAGGAGCGGTGGGTCAGGGCCCGGAGCAGGATCTTCGAGTCGACCTCGACCCCGATGGCCCGATGGAAAGCCCGGGCCTCGGAGACGGAGAGTTGGCTAGCCACTCGTTCACTTCCCTGTTCGTACGCGCCGTGGAGCGGCGCGCGGACGGCTGGAGTCGGGTGTGGACCCCGCGGCCCGTCAGGGGTGCTCGAAAACGAGGTGACCGTCGCGGGAGCGTCCGCTCCCCCGGCAACCACCACGAACTCGGGAACCCGAGGGGCCCGGATCTCTGGTGTGGTGCTCGGTGTTCCTGTTGCTTGTCGTCGTGTGCCCGCTGTCTCTGGGATCACTCTACAAACCCCGGCGCCGCGCTGTCTCGCGAGCGCCCGCCCGGTCAGGGCGCCGGCGGCCTCCCCGCCCCGGCAAGCACGACGGGGCGGACCCGTGGAGGGTCCGCCCCGAGATGAGTCGGGAATCGGGTACCGGGACCCGAAGCCTGTCATCCGCGCCTAGGCCGGGTTGATGACCTGGCGGTTGTTGTAGGTGCCGCACGTCGGGCACGCGATGTGGGGCTGCTTCGGGTCACGGCAGCGCGGGCAGTTGACCAGCACCGGGCGCGAAGCCTTCCACTGGGAACGGCGGGTCCGGGTGTTGCTCCGCGACATCTTCCGCTTCGGGACGGCCACTTCAATCCTCCTGGGTCACCCCCGCGCGGTCGCGGGAGGTCGCTTATCTGGTCACCCCGCGCGCTGTGGCGGGGAGGGTGTGCTCCGGTCGTCGCCGGCGCCGACAGGCGCCGTCCGCGATCGGTTCACGAGCTCATCGTTCGCCGGGGTCGTCCGCGAGATCGCGGAGCGCCTCCCAACGGGGGTCGACGTTGTCACCGTGGCCGTGGTCGGGGCCGACCTCGGCGAGTTTGGCCCCGCACTCGGAGCACAGGCCGGGGCAGTCCGGTCCGCACAGCGGTGAGAGTGGGAGCGCCAGCACGACGGCGTCTCGGACCACCGGTTCGAGGTCGAGCAGATCGCCCTCTAGATAGTAGTCCTCATCCTCGTCGGCCGCGTCCTCGTCCGCCCCGGAGACCTTGTCGTCCTCGTCGCCGGGGTAGCGGTACATCTCCTGGAAGCCCGCCTCCATGTCGTCGGACAGGGGGTCGAGGCAGCGCGAGCACTCCGCGGTGAGCTGGCCGCGCACGGTGCCGGTGACGAGGACGCCCTCCATCACCGCCTCCAGCCGCAGGTCCAGCTCGACCTCGCTGCCCTCGGGCACGGCTGCCATCGCCGTCGCGAACGCCTCGGGGACGGTCACGATGCGGTTGACGGTCCGCATCGACCCCGGCTGGCGGCCCAGCTGGCGGGTGTCGACCACGAACGGGTCGCGAGGATCTAGACGAGACAGGGTAATCGCGCTTTCACGAGAAGACGGGTCGCCGGGCGCGCGGAAGGCGTCGTGACGACGGCCGCGACCAGCGCGAGCGCACACCGAGAACCGGCGACGCCCATGGTCAAACCCTGATCCTACCTATCATGTCCCCGACCACCCAAATCAGGCCCCGATCAGCGCTGTGCCAGGGCCTTCCGGAACAGGGTCGGGCGCCGTCCGCGCCGCCGCGGGGCGGGACCGGGACCCGCGCGTGCGGCGGATCCGCGGGCCGGAGCCCCTCAGCCCTGGGAGTCCCTCTTCGCGTACTTCTCCCGCAGGCGGCCCTGGACGTAGGGGGTGACCAGGCTGGAGACGTCGCCCCTGTGCTGGGCGATCTCGCGCACCAGGCTGGAGGACAGGAACGAGTACTGGGGGTTCGCCGTCATGAACACCGTCTCCACACCCGAGAGGCGGTAGTTCATCTGGGCGATCTGGAGCTCGTAGTCGAAATCGCTGACCGAGCGCAGGCTGCGCACGATGGTCTCGATGCCGTTCTCGCGGCAGAAGTCGACGAGGAGGCCGTCGAACTCGCTGATCCGGACGTTGTCGAACTCCGCGGTGCCCTCCTCCAGCATGTCCAGCTTCTCCGGGACGCTGAACAGCCCGCGCTTGTTGACGTTGTTGAGCACGGCGGCGACGACCTCGTCGTACTGCTTGGCCGCCCTGCCGATGATGTCGATATGACCGTAGGTCACCGGGTCGAAGGACCCCGGACAGACGACACGGCGCACGGTGGATCGCCCCTCTCAAGAACTACCTTCGGGTAACGCGATGGTAGGGGCTCACTCCTGCGCCAATCCGGGCAACACCCACTTAGTGTCCGCATTCACGCACGGTCCGGACTCTCGTGCGCTTGTCGCACGACAACCGCCCCGGACTCACCCCCCGCCCCCGGGGACCCCTACCCCGCATGTGCGAAAACAGACACTCTGCCCGCTTTCGACCGGTTCTCGTCGTGGCCGGAGGCGCTCGTGGGGGGCGGACGGGGGTGTGCGGGAACGCACCGGGGAGGGGCGCGGAACCGCGGGGACCGGGGGCGGGGCGCCGCAGGCGGGCGCGGGGGCGTGTGGGTGACGGGCCCTGGAGGAACCGCGCCGCAGGCGTCAGTCGAGGGCGGTGGAGGGTGACGGGCGGGCGTACCAGAGAACCGCCTCCCCGTACCCGCGGCTGCGGTCGAGCTCCAGCCCCGGGGGCCACGCGGGTTCGGCGCCGCGCTTGGAGCGCTCGACGACGACGAGGGCGTCCGGGGTGAGCCAGCCGCGCCCGGCGAGGTCACCGAGGACTCCGGCGACCTCGTCGTCGGTGACGGCGTAGGGCGGGTCGGCCACCACGAGGTCGTAGGGCGCGCCGGGGTTGTCCTGGCCGACGACCCGTTCCACCCGGTCGGACGCCAGGCGCGCTCCGGAGAACCCGAGCACCGCGATGTTGTCCCGGATCACCTGGGCGGCCTTGCGGTCGGCCTCCACCAGCAGCGCGTGGGCGGCGCCGCGGGACAGGGCCTCCAGGCCGATCGCCCCGGAGCCCGCGTACAGGTCCAGGACGCGGAGGCCGTCGAGCGGGCCGAGGTCGGACCGGGCGGAGGAGAACAGCGCCTCGCGGGCGCGGTCGCTGGTGGGGCGGGTGTTGCGGCCGTCGGGCGCGGAGATGCGCCGTCCGCGGGCCGTCCCGGCGATGATGCGGGTCATGCCCCCACGGTAGCGGCCGGGGGCGGCGGGCCGCGGTGCCGACCGGGGGCAGCACGGTGCGGGCGGAGCCGGCGGCCCCCTGATACCACGGTAGGCCGGTCGGCGGGGCCCGCCAGACCCGTCGCCCGCCTGTGGACGGGCGGGTCGGCGGGCGGGGCCCGGTGCGCCGCAGGGGCCGGGACTCCGCCGGGGCGGAGCCGGATCCCGGAACCCCACGGGGGCGGGCCCGGACGCCCGGCGGGTCGCGCCGGACACGGGGCCGGGGCGCGGCGGAGCGGAGTGTCCCGTCCGGGGCAGGAGAACCCCGGACAGCCCCGGCCGCCTCGCGCCCGGCCCCTCGCCTCCCCGGTCAGGTCTTGTCGAGGTACTCCGCCCGCTCCTCCGGGAGGAGCGCCTCGAGGGCCTCGGCCAGCGGGGGGTGGGCCTCCAGCCCGGGGTCCTCGGCCACGTAGGCGGTGGCCTCCTCCCGGGCCTCGCCGATCAACTCCTCGTCCTTGAGCAGGGTGAGCATCCGCAGGCTGGAGCGGGCCCCCGACTGGGAGTCGCCCAGGACGTCGCCCTCGCGCCTCATCTCCAGGTCCACGCGGGACAGCTCGAACCCGTCGGTGGTCGCCGCCACGGCCGCCAGCCGCTCCCGGGCCGGCGAGCCCTCCTCCGCGTCGGTGACCAGCAGGCACAGCCCGGGCAGCCCGCCCCGCCCGACCCGGCCCCTCAGCTGGTGGAGCTGGGAGACCCCGAACCGGTCCGCGTCCATGATGACCATCACAGTGGCGTTGGGCACGTCCACGCCGACCTCGATGACGGTGGTGGAGACGACCGCGTCGGTCTCCCCCGCGGAGAAGCGGCGCATGACGGCGTCCTTGTCGTCCGGGGCCATCCGGCCGTGCAGACTCTCCACACGCAGACCGGAGAGCGGGCCCTCCGCGAGCCGGGCCGCCACCTCCAGCACGGCGAGCGGGGGGCGCCCGCCGGGGGCGTCCCCCTCCGGGGCGGCGCCGACCTCCTCGCCGGCCTCCCCGGCGTCGTCGTCGCCGATCCTCGGACAGACCACGAAGGCCTGGTGGCCCTCGGCCGCCTCCTCCCTGATGCGCTCCCAGCCCCGGGTCAGGAAGTGCGGCTTCTCCGCGGCGGGCACCACGTGCGTGGAGACGGGGGCCCGCCCGGAGGGCAGCTGTGTGAGGGCGACCACGTCGAGGTCCCCGTAGACGGTCATCGCGACGGTGCGCGGGATCGGCGTGGCGGTCATCACGAGCACGTGCGGACGGCCGTCCACGGCCTTCTCCCGCAGGGCGTCGCGCTGCTCCACACCGAACCGGTGCTGCTCGTCCACCACCACGAGCCCCAGGTCCGCGAAGGACACGTGCTCCTGGAGGAGGGCGTGGGTGCCGACGACGATCCCCGCGGCGCCGGAGGCGGCGTCCAGCAGGGCCTCCCTGCGGGCGGCCGCGTTCATGGAACCGGTGAGCAGGGCGACCCTGGTCGCGGTGTCGGCCCCGTCGATCTGCCCGGCGCGTCCGAGGGCGCCGAGCATGGCGTTGACGGAGCGGTGGTGCTGCTGGGCGAGGACCTCGGTGGGGGCGAGCATGACCGCCTGGCCGCCGGAGTCGACCACGCGGAGCATCGCGCGCAGCGCCACCAGGGTCTTGCCCGCGCCCACGTCGCCCTGGAGCAGGCAGTGCATGGGGTGGGAGGCGTCGAGGCGCCGGGCGAGGCGTTCGCCGACCTCCCTCTGGCCGTCGGTGAGCGTGAACGGGAGCTGTGCGTCGAAGGCGTCGAGGATCCCCCCGTCCACCCCGGGCCGGGGCTTGGCCGGCAGCTCCTCGGCCTGCCTGCGGCGGCGGGCGAGCGCGAGCTGGAGCACGAACGCCTCGTCCCACTTGAGGCGGCGCCGGGCCGCGCCGACGTCGGCCCACTCCGCGGGCCGGTGGATGCGGCGCAGCGCGTCGGCGACGCCGAGCAGCCCGCGGCTCCCGCGCAGCCCGGGGGGGAGCGGGTCGGGGAGGCTGTCGACGTCGGCGAGGACGGTGGCGACCGTGCGCGCGATCGTCGTGGAGTCCAGGCCCTTGACCGCCGGGTACACGGGGATGAGCTCGTCGGCGTAGGCCTGGGCCCGCTCCTCCGTGTCGCCCTCCTCGTCGAGGAGCTCGTACTGGGGGTGGTCGAGCTGGCGGCGGCCCTTGAAGGTGGACACCCGCCCGGAGAACATGGCCAGCCGCCCGGGGACGAGCGCGTTCTGGTGGTACGAGCCCCGGTTGAAGAAGGTCAGGTGCAGGCGGCCGGTGCCGTCGGTGACGGTGGCCTCCATCATGTCCATGCGCCGGCGCCCCTGCCTGGCGGGGACGGTCCGCCTCCTCGCGTCCAGGACGCGGGCCTGCACGGTGACCTCCTCCCCCTCGCGCAGCGCGGCGAGGTCGGTGAGGTCGCCCCGCCGGTCGTACCTGCGCGGGTAGTAGCGCAGCAGGTCACCGAGGGTGTGCAGGTCGAGCTTCTCGGCGAGCGCCTTCGCCGTCTTGCCCCTGAGCGGTCCCCTGCTCAGCGGTTCGTCCCAGGTAGTCACGTCTGTTCCCGTCCAGGCGTCTCTGGATCGCTGGTCACCGCAACGGTAGACCCCCGCTGCGACGCTCGGGCGCCCACCGCGTCGTCGTCCGCCGGGATTCCGGGGGCCGGCCGTCGGCGGGCCCCGTCGGCGGCCGGGCGTCCGCCCCACCGGACCGGGGTATACTCGTCAGAGTTCATCGCGTTTTCGCCATGCCCGCCATGGGGGATTCGATGCGCCGGTGGGTGCTGGGGTCCTCGACCACACCACGTTCCACCGTTGCGCGTACGGGCGCTGGCCAGCGGTCTGATCCGTGTACGGCCTTGTCCTTCGTGTACTCTTCCACGGTTGGCGTCCGCGCCGACCTGTCCGCCCGACCTCTCCCGGTCGGATGAATCTTCGCGTGCGGCGACGTGCGCGATCCTGAGCGCTTGAATGGAGTTACCGTGGCTTCCGTATGCGACGTTTGCGGCAAGGGACCAGGGTTCGGTAACAGTGTTTCCCACTCGCACCGTCGCACCCGCCGCCGCTGGAACCCCAACATCCAGACTGTTCGCACCCGTGTCGGTGGCACGCCCAAGCGCGTGAACGCCTGCACCTCGTGCATCAAGGCCGGCAAGGTGACCCGCTAGGGTCCCCGCACCGCTGCATGTTCCTCGATGGCCCTCCGACCACGGTCGGGGGGCCTTCGTCGTGCCTCCGCCCCGACGGTACGGGACCGGGCGCGGCGGCCCGGCCGCACGGGGGCGGCCGTGCTCCGGCCGCCGGGGTCACAGCTCGCAGACGTGCCCGTTGAGGGAGCAGCGCACCGGGCTCTGCGGAACGCCCAGGGCCTCGAAGGTCAGGGTGGCGGAGGCTCCCGGGTCCAGCCCGTCCCGGTCCCCGGGCTGCCGGGCGAGGATGCCGTCGTCGATCGGCTCCCAGTCGGCGTCGGTCACGTCGGTGATCTCGGCGCTGTCGAAGGCCAGGGCCAGTTCCCAGGCGTCGAGCCTGGTCCGCGAGGTGTTGGTGACGGTGACGTGGCCGGTGAACCCGGCCGACGTCGTCCCCAGCACCTGGTAGGCGACCGTGGTGGGCTCCGCGCCCGCCTGGTTCTGCGGGACCCGGGGCCGGTCGGCGGCCGACTCGTCCCCCTCCGTCCCCGGGGAGGCGTCGTGGGTCGGCTGGGCCCCGTCCTGCGTCCCCGGCGTCCGGCTCGACCCCGGCGCGCCGCCGAACTGCAGATAGATCTGCGTGGTGCTGTAGCCGAACAGGATCAGCCCGAGGATGACACCGGAGACGACGAGCACGTTGAGGAGCCGGGGCGGTTCGACGCGTTTGGGCACCGTGCTCTCGATGAGGCCGCCGAGCCGTCGCAGCGCGCCGACGTCCGTCGGCTCACTGCGGTGCGCACCCCGCCGGGTGCCGTTCTGCCAGCCATGGCGCCCCATAAACCGCCTCTCGACGCTCCGCTGCCCGCCCGTCGCCCTCGGTCACGCCGGGATGTCTTCTCCGCCCGTTCCCGGGCCGCTCCTCATGGGGCTTTCCGGGGCCGCCGCGCCACACGGACCCGGGCGGTCAGCCCGGAACGAGACGCGGGCCGCGTTGGCAAAGCCTAGCGTGACAGCCAAACAGGACAAATCCAAAGGGGCTCACCCTTCGCGGAAATGATCCCAGCCCCTGTTCCGGGGCGCACGCCCGTCCACTGTGACAGGGTTCTCGTCCCCCGCCCCGCCACCGCCAGGCGTCCCTGCCGCGGGATCGGTGACCGACCCGATCCGGTGCCAGTGGCCCGGCAGGGCGGTGCCCGGGGGGAACGCCGCGACCAGCGCGTGGTCCTCCCCTCCCGCGACCATGAGGGCGACCGCGGCCTCCGCCGCCGCCCCGGGCCCCTCGGCGCCGAGAACGGCGACCGCCTCCAGGAGTGCGGGGTCGGGGCGCAGCGCCGCCGAGTCCAGGTCGATGCGTACGCCGCCGGCCCGGCAGACGTGCCCGAGGTCCTGCACGAGGCCGTCGCTCACGTCGAGCATGGCGGTGGCGCCGAGCCGGGCCGCCTCGACGCCCCGCGCGTAGGGCGGGCTGGGGCGGCGGTGCTCGGACAGGCACTCGGCCGGGCCGTCGATCCCCCGTTCCAGCAGGGCCAGGCCGGCGGCGGACAGCCCGAGGTGACCGGTGTAGGCGACCACGTCGCCCGGCCGGGCCCCGTCCCGGCGGACGGGCGCCCTCCCCTGGAGGTCGCCGAGGGCGGTGACGGCGATGGTGAGGGTGTCCGAACCGACCATGTCGCCGCCCACGACGGCCCCGCCCGCGACCGCGCACTCGTCGCGCACACCGGCGGTGAACTCCTCCGCCCAGGCCACGGGGAGGTCGGAGGGGGCGGCGAAGCCGATGAGGAGGCCGGTGGGACGGGCGCCCATCGCGGCGATGTCGGCGAAGTTCTGGGCGACGGCCCGGTGGCCGACGTCCCGGGCGGTGGACCACTCCCTCCGGAAGTGGCGCCCCTCGACCAGCAGGTCGGTGGTCGCGACCGTTCGGCCGTCGGGCGCCGCGACGACCGCCGCGTCGTCGCCGGGTCCGAGGATTACATCGTCCGTCGTGGGGAATTGGCTCGTCACGCGCGTGATCAGAGCGAACTCCCCCAGGCCCCCAATGGTGTTCTGCACAGGGATCAGGGTACGGTGACGCTCCGGCGCAGCGGTCCGGACCCACGTCCGTCATCCGTTCGTCATCGGCCGCACCCCCGGCTCGGCCGGGAACCGCTCACCGCCCACACCCGGCGCACACGAAGGAGTTCTCATGGTGCAGGCATACATCCTGATCCAGACCGAGGTCGGTCAGGCTGCGGAGGTGGCGGAGCGGATCCGGGGCATCGAGGGGGTCGAGACGGCCCACGACGTGACCGGGCCCTACGATGTGATCGTCCAGGCCGAGGCCTCCGACATCGACTCGCTGGGCACCCTCGTGGTGGCGCGGATCCAGCGGTTGGACGGGATCGCCAGGACCCTCACCTGTCCCATCGTCAACATCTGACGCGCTCCGCCGCGTCGGCGGCACCCCGGGGGTTGCTTGTGCTGAAGCGGTTCGCCGGAGCGGCTCTGGTCGTCGCGCTCGTGGCCACGGGCTGCGGCGCACAGACCGTGCGGATGGAGCCCCCCGAGGCGGACGAGGCGACCGCGCGGACCTGCGCGGGGCTCGTCGAGGCGCTGCCGGACACACTGCTGGAGGCCGAGCGCGCCCGGGTGCGCCCCGATTCGGAGCTCACCGCGGCCTGGGGCGACCCGGCCATCGGACTGCGCTGCGGGGTCCCGCGGCCCGTGGTCCTCGCTCCGGACTCCCTCCTCCAGGAGGTCAACGGCGTGGCCTGGCTGCCCCAACCGGAGGACGCCCCCACCCTGTACACGGTCGTCGGGCGCGAGGCCTACGTCGAACTGTCGGTCCCGCCGGCCCACGGCGCCCCGGCTGGGGCCCTGAGCACGGTCAGCGACCTGGTCTCCGAGCACGTCCCGCCCCTGCCCGACGGCGAGCTCTGACCGGTCCCGGACACACGGGCGGGGGCCGCCGGCGTACGGCGGCCCCCGCGGTCGTCGGACCCGGCCGAGGGGCCGGGTCCTCCTCTCAGGCGTTCACGGAGCGGACGGGGACGCCGTCACTCCTCTTCCTCCATGGGCTGCTCCTCGGAGCCCTCGGCCGGCGCGTCGGGGTCCTCCTCGCCGGAGCCCTCGCCGCCCTCGGCTCCCCCACCGGTGAGCAGGGACTCGACCTCGGCCGCCGTCTCCGCGACCTGGCCGGAGCAGGAGGCCCCCGGCTCGGGCACGTCGGTGCCGCGCTCGTAGAGGCGCACGAACCGCTGGAGCATCTCGTCGTCGGCGGTCTCGGCCGTGATCTGGCGGCCCCAGCTCGAGGCGACGATCGGCGCCTCCATCTCACCCTCGTAGGGGCTGATGACGAGGTAGTCGCCCGCGCTGTACATGCCCACCAGCTGCTCGACCTGGTCCTCGGGGAGGCCGGGCTCGTAGTTGATCCACACGGCGCCGTGCTCCAGGGAGTGGACCGCGAACTCGGGGGTGACCGGCTCGGGGTACACGCCGCAGTTCTGCCAGGCGCTCCAGTGGTCGCCGCCCACGGGCGGGGACTGCTCGTAGTCGACCGGCTGGCCCGTCTCGACGTGCTCGTACGAGGGGACCTCGTACTCGGCCACGTTGGACACCGACCGGCTGCGGACCTCCATGAAGACGAGGAAGGCGATCAGGCCCACCACCAGAACCACAGCGGTGACGACCCCGGAAATGGTAAGGATCTTACGGCGGCGCTCCTCTTTGAGGCGTTGCGCCTTGAGCTCGGCTGCGCGTTGGCGGCGCTCCTCCGCCGTCTTCTTCTTTGCCACGGGGTCTCCTGAGGTGGGTGGTGACATAAGGGACTTATCTATCCTCTACTTTGGCACCACAGTTGGGCGATTTGACCAGGATGGTTCCTATGGAACAGACGAACGGCCCCGATTCGGGAGCCGCCGACGGCGTCGGGGAAGCCGACGGAACCCCGGACGAGGACGAGCGCTCCCGGGCGGAGCGGCTCTCGGAGGAGGGCGCGTCCCCGCAGGTGTCATGGCGTTCGGTACCGACCTGGACCGCGGTGATCCTCGTCGCACTGGCCCTCGCCGCGGGGTATCTCCTCGGGCGCCCGTCCTACCCGCTGGACACGGGGGCGGACGCCGGATTCCTGCGTGACATGAGCGCTCACCACGCCCAGGCGGTGGACATGTCGATGGTCATCCTGGACAAGACCGAGGACCCCGAGCTGCACACGGTCGCCACCGACATGACCCGTACGCAGCAGGCGCAGATCGGCATCATGCAGGGCTGGCTGATGGCCTGGGACCTGCCCGCCCGGGGGGCCCAGCCTCCGATGACCTGGATGGAGGGGCACGACCACGGCGACGGCGGCGGGGAGGTCCCCGACACCATGCCGGGTCTGGCGAGCCCCGAGGACCTGGAGGCCCTGGAGGAGGCCGAGGGCGTGGAGGCCGAACTCCTGTTCCTCGAACTCATGATCGCCCACCACCGGGGCGGCATCGAGATGGCCGAGGCCGAGGTGGACCTGGGCGGCGAGGAGATGGTCACCCGGTTCGCCCAGGGGATGATCGACGCCCAGCAGTCGGAGGTGAACCTCATGGAGGGCATGATCGACGAGCGGAGCGGCTCCGGCGGGGACTGACCGACCGCTCCCGCACACGACGACGGCGCGCACCCGACCAC